>JAZLGD010000156.1:0-19126 GCA_045616105.1 Oscillospiraceae bacterium
CGTGCTCTCTATCATCTTCAGCAAGAGCATGCTCGGTGACTTCAAGGCAGCCTGGGCTATCATCTCCGGTCTTGCCGTCGGTCTCGTCATCGGTATCATCACCGAGGTCTACACCTCCGGCGACTACAAGTTCGTTAAGAAGATCGCTCAGCAGTCTGAGACCGGTTCCGCAACCACCATCATCTCCGGCCTTTCCGTCGGCATGATGTCCACCTGGATCCCCGTAGTTCTCATCTGCGTTGCAATCTTCATCGCATTCAAGTGCGACGGCCTCTACGGTATCGCTCTTGCAGCAGTTGGCATGCTCTCCACCACCGGTATCACCGTTGCAGTTGACGCATACGGTCCTATCGCTGACAACGCAGGCGGCATTGCTGAGATGAGCTACCTCGATCCCGAAGTTCGCGAGATCACCGATAAGCTCGACGCAGTCGGCAACACCACCGCAGCAATGGGCAAGGGCTTCGCAATCGGCTCCGCAGCTCTGACTGCTCTGGCTCTGTTCTGCTCCTTCACTCAGGCTACCGGCCTTGCAGACGCAGAGGTCGCACTCACCAACCCCAACATCGTTATCGGCCTCCTCATCGGCGGTATGCTTCCCTTCGTATTCTCCGCCATGACCATGGACTCCGTTTCCAAGGCTGCATACAAGATGATCGAAGAAGTTCGCCGTCAGTTCCACACCATTCCCGGCATCATGGAAGGTACTGCAAAGCCCGACTACAAGAAGTGCGTTGCAATCTCCACCACTGCTGCTCTTAAGGAAATGCTGGTTCCCGGCGTTATGGCAGTTGTCGTTCCTCTTCTCGTTGGCTTCGTTCTCGGTTCCGCTGCTCTTGCAGGTCTGCTTGCAGGCGCACTCGTTGCAGGCGTTATGATGGCTATGTTCATGTCTAATGCAGGCGGCGCATGGGACAACGCAAAGAAGTACATCGAAGAAGGCAACCACGGCGGCAAGGGCTCCGAAGCTCACAAGGCTGCTGTTGTCGGCGACACCGTCGGCGACCCCTTCAAAGATACCTCCGGTCCTTCCATCAACATCCTCATCAAGCTGATGACTGTTGTTTCCACTGTTTTCGCAGTTGCATTCAAGGTAAACGGTATCTTCTAATTTAAGACCTTTTAAGCCCCCGACCTCCACAGGTCGGGGGCTTTTTACATTATGTTAACAAACGGTGTTGACAAAGGGTGTATAATATCATAGTTAAGTAATTTAGTAAGTTATCCATACTTTCAGAACAGGAGAAACTAAATGAAAAAGATATTAAAGCCGACTGTGGCTGTAATGCTGGCTTTCGTGCTGGTATTCGCTCTTGCCATTGCGGCAGTTCCCTCGGCATATGCAACGCAGGCTGAGATCGATTCGCTTAAATCTCAGCGCGATAATTTGAAAAGTCAGCAGAGTGAGGTTCAGTCAACCATTGATTCGCTCAAGAACAAGCAGGCAGGCTACCTTGAAATAAAGGCTGCACTTGACCAGAAGAGCGACCTCACCATGCAGCAGATTTCAAACCTCAATGAGCAGATTGACCTTAACCAGCAGCTCATCGACGAGAAAACCGTTGAGGTCGAAGCAGCGCAGAAGACGGCTGACGAACAGCTTGAAAAGTATAAAAAGCGCGTGCGCGTCATGGAGGAAAACGGAAGATATAATTATCTTGAGGTTTTATTCGGCGCAGGCAGCATCGGCGAATTTCTGAGTCTTATGGATGATATCGGCGATATCATGAAGAGCGACAAGGAACTTGAGGACGCTTACCGTCAGGCAGTTGAGGATCTCAAGGCCGCAAAGAAGGAATACGAAGATGCGCAGGCTGAAATGAAGACCAAGAAGGCTGATCTTGTTGTTCTCAACGACCAGCTTGAGCAGGAAATCAGCGAGGCAGCCGCAGTTGTCAATGCTATTCAGAAGGATATCAACGCAAACGCAGAAGTCCTCAACCAGATTCAGGCACAGAACGCGGAACTCGAATCAAAAATCAACGCAAAGGTTCAGGAGCTGAATGCGCAGGCTCAGGCGCAGGCTCAGGCTTCTTCCGGCGGCGGCAACAGTGCTCCTTCCGGCGGTGGCGCTTCGGGAACAGGTTCTCTTATCTGGCCCTCTACCTCCACATACATAACCAGCGTTCAGGGTCCTCGTACTCACCCTGTTACCGGTCAGTATAAGAATCACGGCGGCACCGATATTGGCGCAAGCTACGGTTCTCCTATCTATGCCGCTGACAGCGGAACAATCGCAACCGTCGGTTATGACGCAAACGGATATGGCAACTATGTTATGATTAACCACGGCAACGGCATGCAGACCCTTTACGCTCACATGAGTTCTGTTGCCGTATCTCAGGGTCAGTCCGTATCTAAGGGACAGACTATCGGCTATGTCGGCTCCACGGGTCTTTCAACCGGTGCTCACCTACACTATGAGCTGTATGTAAACGGAGCAAGAGTCAATCCGCAGAATTACTATTCCGGAATCGGTTTTACATACTCCCCCAACGCCTAAGCCCGGAAAAACAAAAAATCAAACCGGATATCACATGATATCCGGTTTTTTTACACCAAAACCTTGCCAAAATCATGAAATGCGGATATAATTCATTTGTTATATCCTTATTAGGAGGCAAACATGAAGTTCGTTAAAACTCTTATATTAACAATTCTGCTTCTGGTTTCCTGCTCCGTACTGGCACTGCTTGTATTCATGCGCAGTGATGCGGCGCCCGACCTGAGCGCAGCTCCGGAGGCAAAGTCCGACCCCGTTGCAACAAGCACGCCCGCACCAACACCTACACCCGAACCCGAATACTTTACAATTTCTTTTGTTGGCGATAACACACTTTCATCCTCCAATATAAACTCCAGCTTCAGAACTACTGTCGGTGACAATATGGCCTACCCTTACGCCAATACCGTCAAATACTTCAGCGAGGATGACCTCACCATAGCAAACCTTGAATGTGTATTTTCGGACAAGACCCTTTATTCAAACGAGATGTTCGCATTCAAGTCCCCCACATCCTACACCGGAATTCTGACTGAGGGCAGCGTTGAATTCGTAACCGTTGCAAACAACCACGCTAATGACTTCGGCCAGAAAGGCTACGATGACACCTGTGCAGCACTTGAGTCCGGCAAAATCGCTTATGCAGGAGAAAACGAAACTGCCGTATACGAAACCGAGAGCGGTCTCAAGGTTGGCATCTACTGCGCATACAACTCCGTTTCCGCAAAAAATGTTGAAGCAGGAATTGCCAAGCTTCAGGAGCAGGACGTTGAGTACATAATCTGCGCACTTCACTGGGGCGAGGAAGGCACATACAAGCCCAAGGACTCTCAGATAGAGATTGCACACGCCGCAATCGACGCAGGTGCAAACGTAGTCTACGGCTCACATCCCCATGTTCTCCAGCCCGTTGAAGAATATGAAGACGGCATTATCTTCTACAGCCTCGGCAACTGGAGCTTCGGCGGCAACACCAACCCCAAGGACATGGACACTGCCATTGTTCAGGTAAAGGTCATGCGCGACAGTGACGGCAAGATCAGCACCGATTCCTTCGAGCTTATCCCCTGCCGCATGAGCAGCACGGCAAAGTACAACGACTTCTGTCCCACTCCTTACGAAAAGGACAGCGATGAGTACAAGCGCACAATGAGCAAGCTGGATGGCAGCTTTGACGGCGGCAACCTCAACGTTGACTACTCATTCCTGTATAATCGCTAAACAAAAAAGACTATAAAAAATCGGTAAGCATCATGCTTACCGATTTTTTATTTAAGCCATATTTCAACAGCCTTACCGTTGTCTTTAATCCTGATTCCGTTTCTTTCGGACATTATTTTAAAGGCACAGTACAAATCCCCGACCGAGCCGGTGATATGAAGAATTAATGTTATGTAAACTAACCAAAAAACTTCCCGCGGTACTGCAAAGAGCAGCCCGAGAAGTATCGCTCCGATTATCACGAAAGGCGAAAGGCTTATAAGGATATACTCAGCTTTGCCGACCGACCCCTTATTCCCCACGTAGGGGTAAAACTTATCAAAGCCGGTTCTGGCACTGTGGCCCGTAAGTACCTTCGTTGCGATAATATGTATCAACTCATGCAGGGCAAGGCTTGCCGCCATACACAGCACAAGCACCCCTGCTCTCAACATGAATTTGTTAAGATTCGGTACATTGTATATTTCCTTAAAAGGCACTATGAGGCATCCGATAGCAAACATCACAATTCCCACAAGTGTCGAAGCTAAGTTTACATAAAACTTTAGCTTTTTGTTTTTTCTGACATCAAATGAATACAGTTTTTCTGACGAACTTGAAAATCCTTTCATATTTCCCCCCGGTGTTTTTGCTTAGGGCAGAGGTATCGCCTTATCAAGTATTACTTTTCCGAAGCACAGAAGAGCTATATCGGAGCTGGATTTAATCTCAACGTCCGCGTCTTTCCTATCGCGGTTTGCCGAGAACAGATAGACATTTCCTTCGTAATCCTGGCAATACTGCTTGCATTTCATATCACCGTCAACGAAGAAAAGTCCCACATCTCCGTCATGGATAATCGCGCCGCGCTTGCAAAGCACAACCGAGCCATCGGCAATATAAGGCTCCATACTGTCGCCGTCTATACGAACGGCAAAGTCGGCAGAGCTTGATGCCGGCACCTCATAGTCCTCAAAGTCCTCGCCTATGGCCGGAGAAGCGTAGCCTGCTGCGGCAGGAGTGAGGTAAAGCGGAATAATCCTGGTCTTGTCCTCCTGCTCGGTTTCGGCCTGCTCAATGCGGCGGTACTCATGGTTCAGCACCATACTTGCAAGCTCTTTGCCTGATTTATCGAGCCTTCTGTACTGCTGAATGAGCTGCCATTCGTCGGTATCGGGAAGCTCCGGCAGCTCTATGTTCTCGCACATACGCTCTACAGGCACTTTAAGCTCAGCGCAAATGCGCATCATCAGATCAAAATCAACCTTTTGATTGTCTCGTTTTACCATGCTGTAAAGCGTCTGCGGCGATATATTCAGTCTGCGCGCAAGCTCGCTGATATTCGTGCCCTGCTCATCGAGTATTTCCTTAAGCATAGAGCCTCTCATAACTCCAATACCTCCACTCTTATCGAAATACAAAGATGCTGTAATATTATCATCGTTATCAAATTATGTCAAGGAATAATCGGATTTGTCAAAATTACGTGATTGCAGACTTGACAGAAATTGAAGCAGTGCGTACCATAATACATGAACATTCTTTCATATGTTGGAGCGATAATCATGGATGAATATGTGCGTTCCGAAAAAACACCTCACATCGATATTGTTGGCAGCGCGATGAGCGATATGCCCGATGACGTCACGCTTTGCAAGCTGGCGGAGCTTTTCCGTGTCTTCGGTGATTCCACCCGTATACGTATATTATATGCGCTTTCAAGGCAGGAAATGAGTGTTTGTAGTATTGCTGAGCTATTAAATGCTTCCCAATCTGCTGTATCCCACCAGCTTCAGACTCTTAGGGAGAAAAGCCTTGTCAAATACCGTCGCGAGGGCAGGACTGTTTTTTATTCTCTGGACGATGAGCATATCTTCAACATAGTCGTTCAGGGTATCAAACACGTAAAGGAGTGAGACCATGCCTGATAGTAGAAAAAAGCCCAAAAACAAAATATTCAGACTGGAGCTCTTCTCCATTGCACTGGGAGCGGCTTTGCTTGCAGCAATATGGATTCTGACCTCCGTATTCAATTTCAAGAACTGGATTACGCTTTTGCTGTTTCTCGTTCCCTTTATCTTTGCGGGCTATAACGTTTTGCTTGAAGCACTTGAAAAACTATCAAGCGGAAAACTCCTCAACGAGGCTTTTCTTATGACTATTGCCTCTATCGGTGCGATATGTATTGGCGAATACCCCGCAGCGGTTGGAATTATGCTCTTCTACCGCCTTGGCAAAGCATTCGAGCATTATGCTGTCAGCAAAACGCGCCGTTCGATTTCCGAGCTTAAAAGAATCCGCCCCGAATATGCAAACGTCGAAGTCAAAGGCAAACTGAAAAAAGTTGACCCCGCCAGGCTGCGGGTTAATGAGCTCATAATTATACTCCCCGGTGAGATAATCCCGCTTGACGGCATCGTCGTTGACGGTATGAGCTCAATCGACACTTCGGCACTTACTGGTGATTCTTCGCCGTGTGATGTGGCTGTCGGCTCCCCTGTTGTTTCCGGCTGCTTGAATGTGACGCGGCCTATTCGTATCAGAGTTACAAGTCGCTATGAAAACTCCACGGTATCCAAGATACTTGAGCTTGCTCAGCACTCACCCAAGCTGAAGCCTCGCCGTGAAGCCCGTATAAATCGCTATGCCCGCATATACACCCCCGTTGTTGTCTTATGCGCAATTCTCCTTGCAGTTATACCGTCCATTATTGACGGCAACTGGACAGAATGGCTGCGCAGGGCAGTGATACTTCTGATTATCTCATGCCCCGGTGCCGTTGTTCTCTCTATTCCGCTTACATTCTTAGGCGGCATTGGAGGAGCTTCAAAATGCGGCATATTCATAAAAGGCTCAAATTATCTTGAAGCTCTGGCCGATGTTTCCACGGTGGTTATGGACAAGACCGGCACCGTTACCGAGGGCAGCTTCTCTGTCACGGGAATTGAGCCTGTCGGCATAAGCCGCTCTGACCTAATAACCCTTGCAGCAGCGGCGGAGAGCTATTCAGAGCATCCCATAGCCCAGTCACTGCGCAAGATCTGCCCAAAGATGCCGGACGCATCTCTTATAGAGAACGTACGTGAAGTTCCCGGCCGCGGTGTTTCCGCAACCGTCTGCGGCAGACAAGTCCTCGTCGGCAATGTATCGCTTATGCGTGCTGCCGGCATTGAGCCGCCCAACACAGACAGAACGAAAAAGACCGTAGTCCACGTAGCCTCAGACGGCGTGTATGCCGGTTACATCACAATTGATGACAGCATTAAAGCCGGTGCAAGAGAAAGCGTGCGAGGCCTCTACTCCCTTGGCGTTGAGAAGATTGTTATGCTCACGGGCGATAACTATGCAACGGGTCGTCTTGTCGGCGACTCTCTCGGTGTAAACGATGTTATGGCTCATCTTCTGCCCGATGACAAGGTCGCCGCTGTTGAAGAGCTTATGCGCGAACAGCACACGGGCACGCTGCTCTTCATAGGCGACGGAGTTAAGGATGCGCCGGTTCTGAAAGAAGCAGATGTCGGTGTCGCAATGGGCGTTATGGGCTCAGGTAATGCAGTTAAAGCCGCTGATGTTGTAATTGCGCAAGATGACATCAGAATGCTTCCTTTTGCGGTTTATGTCGGAAAACGAACTGTCGACATCACGAAGCAGAATATGTGGTTTTCTTTGGCAGTAAAGTTTGTTATAATGATTCTCGGCGTTCTCGGCATAATTAACATATGGGTGGCTGTTATTGCCAATGTGGGAGCGCTTATCATTACCGTTTTAAACGCAACGCGCGCACTGGCGGTCAGCTATAAGTAAGGTTATTTTATGAACACATACGATTTTGACGAAACAATTTTCTATCCCAATTCCGCATGGACATTCGGAAACTGGTGCTTTAAAAGGAATCTCCCCCGCACTCTTCGTTCCGTTCCTTATCTCATCCGAGCGACAGTACAGTTTCTTTTTAAGCGCATTTCCGCAGGCACATTTAAAATGAAGCTGTTCCACTTTATGCGCTATGTCCCCGACCCGGACAGCGAAATAAAGCAATTCTGGGATGAACACGAAAGCCGCATCAGTGAATGGTACCTCAGGCAAAAGCGTGAAGATGACGTAATCATATCCGCATCTCCCGATTTTCTTATTGAAGAAATCGGAAACCGTCTCGGAGTTCGCGTAATCGCAACAAAGATGGATAGGCACACCGGCGGGTTTTTAAGTAAAAACTGTTCGGGCGAAGAGAAGGTGCACCGCTTCTACGAGGCTTTCCCTGATGGTAAAGTCGAAGCATTCTATTCCGATTCATTTGTTGATACGCCTATGGCAAAAATAGCTGACAAGGCATATATGATCGTAGATAAGGGGCAGCGCCCCGTTCCGTGGCCGGAAAGCAAATAAGAATTTAACCCTCCGTCGTATGACGGAGGGCTTTTTCTTCATATAATCGAACATGAAGAAAAACAAGCTTATGTTTAACACCGCACTAATGACAGGCTCTTCACTTTTGATGAGCCTAATAAGTATGTCATTTCAAGTGTGGCTGGCGGGAAAAATAGGCACAGGCGGTATAGGTCTGTACCAGCTTGTACTGTCTGTTTCCATGCTCTGCACAACCTTTGCCGTTTCGGGCATACGCTTTGCCACAACGCGGCTTATATCCGAGGAGATCGGCTCTAAGTGCTTCGAAACAATCAAATCCGCTATGCTGCGATGCTTCGGATACAGTATATTCTTCGGTCTGGCGGCATTTATAATCCTTTCCTCCATCGCAGAACCCGTTGGTTTCCTGTGGATTGGTGACGCGAGATGCGTCAAGTCCCTGCGCATTATGGCTTACGCGATGCCTTTCATCGCACTGTCATCGGTGATCAGCGGCTATTTCACCGCCTGCGGCAGAGTTTGGAAGCCGACAATTGTACATTTCATCGAGCAGCTTATAAGCATCGCTCTGGTAGCCTTTTTCCTGCTGCGTACTCCCGCGGGTGATATTGAAAAAAGCTGCGCCGCAGTCATGCTTGGCACAGTCTGCGGCGATATCATATCCTTTATACTCATGTTCGGCTTCTATCTGTTTGATAGAAATTGTTATGTAAACCAATCTCGCGGCACTCAGCTTACATCCAGAATGCTTAAGGTTGCGCTCCCTCTTGCGTTTTCTGCGTACGCGCGATCCTCGCTCTCCACTCTGGAGCATATGCTCGTTCCGCGCGGGCTGAAATCCTCCGGTATGTCAGCCGACAAAGCCCTCAGCGGTTACGGTGTTATTCATGGGATGGTTTTCCCTATTCTCTCTTTCCCGGCCTGTCTGCTTATGGCGCTGGCTGAATTAATTGTCCCCGAATTGACCGAGGCTCAGATGCAGGGCGACGGAGATAAGATAAGGCGCACCGTCAAGGGTCTAATAAAAAAGGGCCTCGGCTATTCTGCAGCCGCTGCCCTTTTGATATTCATATTCGCTTCCAAGCTCGGCATTATGATTTATCACTCTGCCGAGGTCGGGCATTTTCTCAGGCTTCTTGCTCCGCTTATTCCCACAATGTACACAGATATGCTTGTTGACGGCTGCCTTAAAGGTCTCGGCCAACAGATGTGGAATATGGGAATAAACATATTGGATGCCCTGCTTGGTGTTATACTTGTATGGACTCTTTTGCCCAAAGGCGCACTTACGGCATACATATGTATAATCTACTTTAACGAATGCCTTAACTTCACTTTAAGCGCCTTGAGGCTGAGAAGGATTATTTCTCCTTCCGTGCGAGCTTAGCATCGCCCTTATGGAGTATGGGGGAAATGCGCTTATACAGCAGCATTGTAAGGGCCGTAACAATAACGCCCTTGAGAAGATTGAACGGTACAACCGCAAGTAAAACAAGGCTTGAAACGCTGTTTATCGCGCTGTTTACCTCGTGGCCCATACCGATGATCGCATCAAGAGGCATACCGAAAAGGTCCGCAAATGTAGGCAGCAGGTAGATTGCGTTGAATGCGCTTCCGAATACAGTCATAACAAGAGTACCGGTTATCATGCCCCAGAGAGCAGATTTTTTGCCGCGCTTTGCATTGTAAATAAGGGATGCGGGAAGAACAAAGGAGCAACCGACACAGAAGTTTGCAAAATCGCCGACGAAAGCAGTTGTTGTACCCTTGAGAACAAGCTTTACAACGACTTTGAGAAGCTCTGCAACAACGCCGGCCACGGGTCCGAGATAGAAGGTACAGATCAGAATAGGAACTTCGCTGAGGTCAATTTTATAGAATGCGGGAGCGAAGAAAAGCGGAATCTCCACCAGCATCAAAACGCCGGCCATTGCGGAGAATATCGCAGTATACGAGATAAAGTGCGTGCTGCCCAGCTTTTTTCTGTCCTTAACGAGCCATCTTTCCAGTAGCATTGCAACGACAAATATCGCTGCAAAGATAAGCAAGCAATGAAGAATGAAACTAACGGTATCTGACATGGGTTTTACCTCCGAAAAATGAAAATCACCCGAAAGAAAATATCTTTCAGGTGCTCACTATCAAACAATGAACAATCTTCTTTCATCCAGACTATACTGTCGGTCCCGGAATCTCACCGGATCATGCCTTTCGGCTCGCGGACTTTACCGCCGGTCGGGTATTTCACCCTGCCCTGAAGATATGTCTATTCGGTTATGCTTTTATTATAGGCGTATAAAAGCAAATGTCAATAGCGGATTGACTAAGATAATATTTTGTCATAAAATGGAGCTTACCAACGGGAGGTGTTTTCAACGGAATTCGGTAAAAGCTGCTGTTTTACAGGCCACAGAGCATCAAAGCTGCCGTGGGGCTACAACGAGAACGATTCGCGCTGCATTGAGTTTAAAGAGAAACTGGATGCAGTTATCGGTGCTGTTTACGAATCCGGCGTTACACACTTTATCTGCGGTATGGCAAACGGCTGCGATATGTACTGCGCAGAGGCTGTATTGAAGCTTAAAGAAACAAATCCCGACATTACCCTTGAAGCCGCCGTCCCCTATGAGGGGCAGGCAGAAAAATGGAGCGCAGACTTAAAGCGCCGCTACCACGACATTATTATCAACTGCGACAAGGTTTACATAATATCAGATAAATACACTCAGTTCTGCATGATGCAGCGTAATAAATACATGGTCAACAATTCCGCTGTGCTCATTGCCTGCTATAACGGGCAACCAGGCGGCACATGGAACACCATAAAATATGCTATGGACATGGATCGTGAGATTATTCAGATACCAATAGACTGAAAACAGCCATCATATGATGGCTGTTTTTCATTTCATAAGATACTCGTAGAGCTCATCGGTGTTTTCAGCTATGAATTCGGCGCCCTCCGCTTCCAGCTCGCCCTCTTCCGCATAGCCAAAGCGGACTCCGATACATTTAACTCCGCATTTCTTTGAGCCGATAAAGTCATACTTTCTGTCGCCGACCATTATGGCCTGCTCAGGAGCTATATTAAGGCATTCCAGAGCATACTTCATAACTTCCCATTTTTCGCTTCGTGTTCCGTCGAACTCACTTCCGCAAACGAGATTAAAGTCCTCATACATATCGAATTTTTTCAGTATGTTCTCTGTGAAAAAGCGGGGCTTTGAGGTTGCAATCGCAACATTTTTTCCTGCTGCGCGGAGCTTTTTGATAAGCTCGGGCATGCCGTCAAAGGGTTTGCATTCCTGCCAGCCGGTTGGTGCGTATCTTTCACGATAATAGCCGAGTGTCTTTTTTGCGTCCTCATCGCTCATGCCGTATTTCAGCTTAAGCATATCAAGGAGCGGAGGCCCCGCAAAGCACATAAGCTCGGAAAGCGGTGCTTCTATGCCCATCTTGCCAAGACCGTACTGCATACATTTTGTTATTCCCTCGGCAGTATCGCAGATTGTTCCATCAAAATCAAACAATATATAATCAGCCATAATTATATCTCCTTTTGAAAAAATTCTATCATCAGCCACTCCCTTTGTCAATTACACGGCCTTTTTCATAAACTGTCCTGAAGGAGTGATAATTATGGTGAAATACTTTCTGGGCGCAAACTCGGGAGAAGGCTTTTATT
Source organism: Oscillospiraceae bacterium (assembly GCA_045616105.1). Classification (GTDB taxonomy): domain Bacteria; phylum Bacillota; class Clostridia; order Oscillospirales; family Oscillospiraceae; genus F23-B02. The sequence continues at coordinate 11,757 of JAZLGD010000156.1, forward strand.
CGCTGTATGACGGTTTTTGCGCTGGTGAGGGTGATTATCTGCACCTTATAAAGGCCGGGCCGGGCTGCGGCAAATCGAGCTTTATGAGGCGTATTGCGGAGGCAGCCGAAAAAAATGGCTATACGGTTGAATACATTCTCTGCTCGGGTGATCCCGATTCTCTTGACGGCATCTACATAACGGAGCTTAAATGCGGGTATGTGGATGCAACCGCGCCGCACATCATAGAGCCTCGTCATTTTGCTGCCGATAGCGATTATGTAAACTTAGGTCAGTTTTGTTCTAACCCACCACGCGGTGAGATCGAGCAGTACTCTGCCAAGTACAAATCGTATTACAAACGGGCATATTCCCTGCTAAGCTCCGCAGCGGAAATCAGTTGTGCACCGTTCCCCTGTTTAGTTGATGATACTGAAATTATCCAGATTAAAAGCCGTGCGCGAAGCTCGGTAAACCGCAGTATCGGCATGCCCTGCGGCAGTGGGAAAATCGAGAAGCGTTTCATACACTGCATAAGCTGCGTGGGTGAGCTTGTTCTTACCGACACCATCGATGTATTATGTAAACAAATGTATTTGCTTGACAACAAGCTGGGGCTTGCAAAGCACTACTTACAGGCAGTGATAGATGAAGCAAATCGCCGCAGGGACGACATTATAATCTGCCCTTCCCCTATTCTGCCCGATGTACCCGAGGCCGTAATATTCCCGACTCAGCAGATCGGCTTTGTGGCTTCCGACATATACACCGCGAAACGTCCGTGGCGTCACGCACGACTCGATGCAATGATATCTTCCGAAAAGCTACGTGCGCACAAGGCCGAGCTTAAGCAGGCAAATAAAATTTATGATTGCATTATTGATTCCGCGTGCCTTAATCTCGCCGAGGCAAAGCGCTGGCATGATGAGCTTGAAAAAGTCTACAAACCCTATATTGATTTTGCGGCACTTGATGAATTCACGGAAAAAGAAATCAAAAAGCTCTTTGCATAGCAAAGAGCTTTTATTAGATTAACATCTTATGGGGCAGCACAGGATGCCGAAGCAATTTGCAAGCGTATATGCCACGCAGCAATCGGTGCAGAGGCCCGAGCCCGGGCATATTGTTGTTCTTACATCGCCTGTATACTGCTGATAGAAGCTGCCGCCTGACTGTATGCGGTCAAGCAACTGCTGATACTCAATATTATCCGGCTCGATTTCAACTGCACGCTGAGCGCTTTCGAGAGCCGCAATTTTATTGCCTGCGAACATATTAGCCACGGCATGGAGATAATACCATCGACCGTCGCGTTCCGAGATTGGGACGCCCGAAAGAGCTGTGATTGCCTCGTTATATCTTCCGTTGCGGATATAGTTTACTGCGGCACGGCACTCGGCGCGTTCCTGAGCCTGCTCATATGCACCTGTCCAGCCTCCGTAACCGCCAAAGCCTCCGAAGCCGCCAAATCCACCGTAGTTTCCGCCGTAGCCGCCGTAGGCTCCGCCATACTGCTGGCTGTCGGCAGTTCCGTTTTTGATGCGGTCATATGCTTCGTTTATCTCGTTCATTTTCTGTGCGGCTGTTTCATCGCCCGGGTTTCTGTCGGGATGATACTTTTTCGCAAGCTCGCGGTATGCCTTTTTTATTTCTTCATCCGAGGCGCCACGGGAAACGCCAAGAACTTCATACGGGTCACGTGCCATCGGGCCCTTCTCCTTCGGTCACTTTATAGTGTTTGTTAAACTGCGTCCAGACGCCGAAACACAGTATGTTCTGAATCAAGCCCGCATCCTGCAGAAGCGGCAAAGCCTCAAATGCCTTTACGCAGTCAGCCATTAGCATTTCGAGGATTGCTCTGAACTGCTCCTTCTCGTCAACACGGTTGAACAGGTGCAGCATGGGGTTGTATTTATAGTATCTTTTATCGTCTCTTAAATCTATGCAGGCATCCATTATATAAATGAACTGACCCAGAGCCATTCCGAAGCTGCGGAGATAGCCGCTCCAGTAATCTTCCTTATATGCGAAAAGCTCCGCCATAAGGCTTCCGAAGCTCTTTGATGCCTTATCCGCGTCGAAAACGCGGTTTTCCTCAAGCTCTGAGAGCGTTTTTATGCTCTCATTCATTGCCTTGCACTGACGGGGATACTTCTCACAAATTGATTTATAGGATTTTTCCATGAGCTTTGCCTCAGCAAGGCTCACAAGGCTCATATCGTCTTTCCAGTTGTCAATGCAGTTAAGATAAGCCAGCGCCACATTCATATCTGCGGCATAATCGCTTATCTCGTTCTGCCAGTAATTCTGCGCCTTGAACGGATGCGGCGCGCACTTAGACTCGCGTTCCCGCTCCTCCGGCTCATACAATGAGCTCAGCAGCAGCACAAGGAATGTCATGTCATATGTGAGCGTGAAGCGGCTCAATTCGCCGTGGCGCTCCTTTAAGCTGTGGCATAGACCGCAGTAGCACGCTCTGTAACGCGCCGCCTGCTCATCGGTCAGCAGCTTCATCTGAGCCGCAACGAAACCGAACATCAGGTCTTACCCTGGAAGGAATTGCCGCATTTACGGCAGACAATATTTATTTTGCCCTTACCGCGCGGAACACGCAGTGTTGTATGACATGAGGGGCAGGTGAAAAACTTATAGCTTTTGCGCTGTTTCCAGCGCTCCTTTCGAAGATTATAGGCTCGGATCATGCTGTTTTTCCTGCGAAGATACTTTGTGTTCTCATCGCTGCGCTTATAAATATTGCGGGACAGCATTCGCACATAGACAAGAACAATCAGCACAACTGCAATCAGCCAGACGAGCGTTGCCGCATTTGTTTTCCCCAGCAGGATAGCCAGGAATGCGAATACCAGACCTGCTATGGACAAAAATCTATTCAGTTGATCGTTGCCGTATCGGCCTGACATAAATTGCAATACTCTTGCCCTTACTCGCGCAAATGTTTCTCTCATCAATGGTCCCTCTGTTATTATTTTAAGCTATTTTAGCACCGGGAAATGGGGAATATATCACGAATTTGTTAACAATTAACCCTTGCTGTACTGCCATGTTTTCTGGATGGTAGTGCCGAGACTTCCGTCGGAATGAGTGCAGATTATTTTCTCGATATTGCCATAATCATCATAGCTGTATTCATTGGTGGTAGAGCTCTGAAGTCCGCCCTGATTGTCATAGATGCTGCGCTTAATTTCATTGCCGTTTGAATCATAGTCATACTCGGTACGGCTCTGGATATTTCCGTCTGCATCACAGGTCACATCGGTTATAATCTGACCCTTGCTGTCATAGGTGTAGCGATCTTCGGTGTCAGCGCCTTCGAGGTAATCGTGACGGAGGCATTTTACAACATTTCCGTTCTCGTCCAGCTCATACTCATATGCACACAGCAGGAACTCCTCGCCCTCATACTGCTCTTCCTTTATGAGTTTACCTGCATCGTTATATGCTTTAACGGTAACGGCGGTAACAATATCGTTCTCGGTGTGCTGTTCACGGATGAGGTTGCCGTTTTCGTCATACTCATAGTCTACTCTGTAAGCGAAGGAGTATTCCTCCGGGCCATCAGCTGTGTAGAAGAGCATTGCGGTCTTGAGGCCATCATCGTTATACTCAAAGCTGCTCTTTGATACAGGTGCATCGTTTTCACCGAGCTCTACCTGATTTACAACACGGCCGTTGCCGTCATATTCATAAATAATGCTTGAATACTTTAGTCCGTTTGAGTTGTAGTATACCTCACGATAGAGTTTGCCGTCTTCCTTATCGTAGGTTTCGGGAGGAAGCACAATTGTCTCCTCGGCATCTTTATCATCGGAAGTTTTTTTGTCTCCGCAGGCGCACAGAGCAAAAACAAGCATCAGCGCCAGAACGAGAGATATAATTCTTTTAGCCATATTACGACTCCTTTCGCGAGATATCGCATTTTAAGTATATCAACAAAAGCCGATAATGAAAAGTCCTTTTTGTTAACAAAAAGGACTTTTGGATACTTTATAGAACTCTTACTCTGAGCACATCCGACATCTGGCGTATAATGTCTGCGGTTTCCTCAAAAATCTCATCGCTCAGATCTATCATTGTATAAGCATATTTTCCGAGGGGCTTATTGATCATGTGCTCGATGTTTATATTTTTTTCGGTAATAAGGTCGAGTATTCGGTTAATCATGCCGGGTACGTTGTGGTGGATAACGCACAGTCGGCAGACGCCCATTCGTTCGAGGCGAGCTGAGGGCAGGTTTACGGAGTTTGTGATGTTGCCGTTTTTCAGGTAATCGTAAAGCTGCTTTGCCGCCATGTATGCGCATCTGTCCTCGCTTTCGGGAGTGCATGCGCCCAGGTGAGGCAGAGCAATTACGTTCTTTCCCTTAAGAATCTTTTCATTGGGGAAGTCCGTTACATACTTTGCAACCTTGCCGCTTTCAAGAGCCTTAAGCATATCATCGTCATTAACTACCTCTGCTCTGGACTCGTTTATGATTCTGACGCCGTCACGCATCAGTGAAAATGCTCTTTCATCGAGCATATGGCGTGTGTTCTCGTTGTAAGGAAGATTTATGCTTATATAGTCACTTTTTCTGTAAACCTCTTCAATATTGTCCGCGCGCATGATTTTACGGGACAGTCTCCATGCCGATTCGACCGACATAAAGGGGTCATAGCCCAGAACCTCCATGCCCAGAGAGTGGCAGGCATTGGCTACCATCGCGCCGGTTGAGCCGAGGCCGAGAACGCCGATGGTCTTATCGAGAAGCTCGGGACCTGCGAAGTTGGATTTACCTTTTTCCACAAGCTCGGGAATCTTATCACCCTCGCCTGCTATGCTCTTTACCCACTCGATGCTTCCGATAACATCGCGGGATGCCATAACCAGTGAGCATACGGTCTGCTCCTTTACTGCCTCTGCGTTTGCGCCGGGGCTGTTAAAGACGACTATGCCCTGCTCGGCCAGCTTATCAACGGGAATATTGTTGTAGCCCGCGCCCGCTCTTGCAATTCCCAGAAGATTTGCATCGGGAGTGTAGCTGTGCATATCAGCACTGCGAACTATAATTCCGTCAGGGGATTCTATATCCGCTCCCACATTACAGCCGAGAGATACAAGCTTCTCAAGACCGACGGGAGAAATATTATTAATGGTTTTTATATTAAACATTATGCTTTACCTCGAAATCCTTCATATAATCCACAAGCGTTCTCACGCCCTCAACGGGCATGGCATTATAAAGCGATGCACGCATACCGCCCGTTAAGCGGTGTCCCTTAATATTCAGAAGTCCCATTGCTGTCGCACCCTTTACGAACTCTGCGTCAAGCTCTTCGTTTCCGGTGCGGAAGGTTACATTCATATCGCTTCTTGAGCCGGGCTCGGCATGAGCCTTGAACATTCTGCTTTCGTCAAGGAAATCATACAGAAGCTTTGCCCGCTCGGACTTAATCTTCTCCATACCTGCTACGCCGCCCTGAGCTTCAAGCCAGTCAAGCATGAGCCCCAGCATATAAATGCACCAGCAAGGAGGCGTATTCAGCATTGAGTCCTTTTCAATCTGAGTCTTATAGCTCATAACAGTGGGACAAATGCTCATTTCCTTTCCTGCAAGGGACTTATCGACGATCACAACCGTAAGTCCTGCAGGGGCCATGTTCTTCTGAGCGCCTGCGTAGATGAGGCCGAACTTTGAAACATCGACGGGTTTTGACAGAATATCCGATGACATATCGCAGACAAGTGTGCTTTCCGTCTCAGGCACGTACTGCCATTCGGTTCCGAAAATCGTATTGTTTGCGCAGTAGTAGAAGTATTTTGCGCCGTCGGTAAATCTGATATCGCTCTGCGCGGGAATATAGCTGTGACCCTTGTCCGAGCTATCACACGCAATATTGACATTTCCGTACTTTGCCGCTTCCTTTGCAGCCAGCGACGAGAAATTTCCCGTCACGGCATAGTCCGCGCATCCGTCGCCCATAAGGTTTAAGGGTATTGCCGCAAACTGAAGTGTGGCACCACCCTGAAGAAGCAGTATCTCATGGCTGTCGGGAACATTAAGTGAATTTTTGAGCTTCAGTTTGGTTTCGGAAAAAATTTCCTTGAACATGTTACTTCGGTGGCTCATCTCCATAACCGACATGCCGCTGCCTGAATAATCCATAATCTCCTCTTTTGCCTTGAGGAGAACTGATTCGGGCATCATGGACGGGCCGGCAGAAAAATTATAAACTTTCTCTCTGGACATACAGAGCACCTCACTTTTGTTCTTTAAATAATTATATGCCATCACGGGGCTTCGGTCAATTAATCTCTCCTACGAGTTTATCCCCTGAAATACCTGTAATTTTTACGTTTTTTACAATGCCGCGGAGATTATCGCCCTTTGCCTGCACTTCGATATATGTATCGCTGTGTCCCTGCCACAATCCGTTTTCCTCTGTTTCAAACAGCACAGGTACGGTTTTGCCGATTGTTGCTTCAAGAAATGCGCGGTGGGTTTTCTCTGCCAGCAAGCGTATGTCCTTCGCTCTGCGCGCCTTGGTTGCGCGGTCAAGATGATTTGGCATTTTGTCCGCCTTTGTGCCCGGGCGGCGGGAATAGGGGAAAACATGGATATCCGCAAAGGCGCACTTTTCGAGAAATTCCAAAGTCTGCGCATGGTGCTCATCCGTTTCTCCGGGGAAGCCGGCTATGATATCCGTTGTAAGCGCACAGCCGGGGAAATAGCGGCGCAGGCGGTCTACGATTTCCGTAAACTCCGCCGTTGTATACTTTCGGTTCATGTTCTTTAATGTCACGTCACAGCCTGACTGCAGTGACAGGTGGAAATGGGGGCATACTGTTCCCGCGGCGCTCAGCTTTTGACAGAACTCCTCGCTTATGACCGTAGGCTCAATCGAGCCGAAGCGCAGCCGCATATTCGGCGCAGCCTCGGCAATTGCACATACAACATCCGCAAGCCCCGGCTTACCCGGCAGGTCAACACCGTAGGATGCGATTTCAATGCCTGTCAGCACGAGTTCCTTATAGCCCTCCGCCGCCAACTCCTTTGCGCGCTTTACGGCAGTGTCCACGGGCAGGGACAGCTCTCTGCCGCGGGTATAGGGGATTATGCAATAGCTGCAGAAATTGACACAGCCGTCCTGAATCTTGAGAAGCGCACGGGTACGCCCTGATGCAGCACCTGCCGGAAGCTCTTCAAACACATTGCGTTGGAACGGTGCGTCAACATTGCTTTTTCCCGCACCTGTAACTGCCGCCGTTTCTATGGCATCGGCAAAGCCGGTTCGGTCATTGCTGCCGAATATGACATCCGCGCCTATCTTCTCCATCCATTCGGGCGAAAGCTGGGAATAGCAGCCCGAAACGGCAACAACAGCACCCGGGTT
>JAZLGD010000157.1:0-5304 GCA_045616105.1 Oscillospiraceae bacterium
CGTTGTTATTAAAAAAAAGCCCGCAGAGAAATCTCTGCGGGCTTTCCAATCAACCGGGCGATATTTCATGCCCTTTAACCTGAGCTCAGCTTATAGCCATGGCTCTTACGGTTTACGGTTGTAAGTAAATTACTCTTTAACAGTCTCTTCTGCGAGAGAGCCGACCATTGCCTTGAGCTCTGCATTCTCAGCCTCGAGTCTTGCAAGGCGCTCGGTGTTTGCGGTCTCTGCGCTCTTTGCTGCTACAGAAGCTGCTGCTGCGTTTGCCTGAGCCTTAGCCTGAGCAACTTTCTTCTTAGCTGCTTTTCTTGCAATGCTTGCGAAGATAACGAAGAGAACTGCAACAACTGCGAGTACTACAACTGCCTTGAACTGAAGGTCGCCGGAATAAGTGGTGACGATGTCTTCAGGTGCTACACCTGCAGTCTCGATGACATTGCGGGTGGGGTAGATGTAATCGGTGTATCCGGTGATGAGACCAACAACGTTAGCTGCAACTGCGAGGATTGCGGAAACAATGCCGAGCTTCTTGCCGGTCTTAATGCCGCCGGTGATGGAAGCAACAATACCGAAGATGCCTGCAATCAGGCCGAGGATGGATGCAACTGCCATCATGCCGATGATAGCGATTCTGGGAAGAACTTCGCCGGTGATGTCAGCTTCCTGGAGGCTGAGGTACTCTTCTGCGCCGTCGCAAACTGCGGAGCAAGCGTCGAGGTCAACGAAATTGCAGCCGCGAACCTGCTTTACAGAGCCGTCATCATTGAGTGCGTAAACACCGTGGAAGTCGTCACCGAGGATCTTTGCGAGAGAGGGAACGGTTTCGCCGCGCTTTTCAGTGCCGCAGGGAACCATCTGGTCGAGGAGCTGGAGCATGCCTTCTGCAAGCTGTGCCTGACCATCTTCGTAAACGGAAAGCTGTGCATCGCCGTCTGCGAGCTGCTTTGCGCCGTCAGCGAGCTGGGCTCTGCCGTCTGCAAGCTGTGCTTTACCTTCTTCAAGTGCTACAAGACCGTCTTCGTAGGTTTTGAGCTGAACCTTGCCGTCAGCAACCATCTCATCAATGTATGCGGGAAGGTCGCTTACGTCATCGGGAAGCTCAAGACCGAGCTGAGCGCCGAGGGGCTTAACCATCTGTGCAAACCATGCCTGTGCGGTTTCAAAACCGGGCAGCTTTGCGATGGTGCCGTTACGGAACTGCTGGTAGGTGTCAATGAGGGGCAGGAGAGGCTCGATGGTTGCGAGCTTTTCTTTGCCTTCATTGTATGCCTGGGTGTTGTCGTCGATCAGTTTCTGGCCTGCTGCGAGCTCTGCTTCGCCGGCTGCAAGCTGCTTCTGACCGTCTGCATATGCGACCAGGCCTGAGTTGTAGGTATTAACGCCGTCGAGGTAAACCTGCTCATTTTCCTTAAGCTGGCTGATACCGTCGCGAGCGGTGGCAATACCTTCGTTTGCCATGTCTGCGTCTGCCTGCTTATATTCCTTAATGTTCATGATGTCCTTCAGACCTGCTGCACAAGCAAACAGTCCGAAAACACATGCGCAAACAAGAAGAATACTGCAGATCATAAGTAATACTCTTTTCATGATAGTCCTCCCTAAAGAATTTTTATAAAAAGTTTACTTAATGACTATACTTTTTGTTTTACTTTTGACAGTTTAACATATGCTGTCGCAAATTTAAAGAAAAATTTACGATATTTTTAAGGTTTTTTTAACAATTTATTTGGCTTTTCTTCAATCATCTGCATTTTATACAAATTTTTTGCTCTGATTTAGCACATTTCGCCAATTTTTCGGTACACAAGCTCCATTTGTGTCTAAATCCATATGTAACACATTATACATAAAGCTTGCCGGCAATTGTGAACATTCTGTGAATATTATAACGTATATCAGCTATTATGTAAACATCTATTTTCTGAATACGGCAAATATATGCGATAATATTTATTAATACTATTATATGTATAGGCTTGTGAAAACTTTATTCGTATGCTTTAAAACTGAAAATCCCAAAAAATGCTTTACAAACCAGCGCTTTGGTGATATCATATCAAGGCTTGAGCCCGTGTACTCAGCTTTTGGGAGTCCTTTCATCCCGCTGCTTAGTCACAGGGTATAGTTAAATTTAGAAAGGGGTATAATCAATATGATTACCAAAGACCAGAAGACTTCCGTTATCGAAGCAAACAAGACCCACGAGACCGACACCGGTTCTCCCGAGGTTCAGATTGCAATCCTCACCGAGCGTATCCGTCAGCTGACCGCTCACCTGAAGGTTCATCCCAATGATGACCACAGCCGTCTCGGCATGTACAAGATGGTCGGTAAGCGCCGCCGTCTGCTCGACTACCTCGCAAAGAAGGACATCGAGCGTTACCGTGCAATTATTGCAAAGCTGGGTATCCGTAAGTAACTCAGCATTTTCCGAAGGGTATGAAGGTTTTTATGCAGGGGACAATTTAATATTGTTCCCTGCTTTTTTAATCCCGTTTATATCTTTCGTCTGCACTTCAGTTAACCAATGAACGCAGGGAAGCTTAGTATTTGATAATGAGCCCTACGGACTTATTCTCAAGTGCTATGCTCCTGCGTTCGAAAGAATATAAAAAGGAGATATACAAATGATTATCACACACAAAGAGTTTCCCAACTACAAAAAGTATGAAATCATGTATGAGGGTCGTCCCCTCTCCATGGAAGTCGGCAAGCTTGCTGAGCTGTGCAACGCATCCGTTCTGGTAAAGTACGGCGAGACCTCCGTTCTCGTTACCTGCACCGCCTCCGCACGTCCCAAGGACGGTATCGACTACTTCCCTCTCGCAGTTGATTTCAACGAAAAGCTTTACGCAGTAGGCCGCATCCCCGGTTCCTTCATGCGCCGCGAAGGCAAGCCCAGCCTCCCCGCTGTTCTGGCATCCCGCCTTATCGACCGCCCCATGCGCCCTCTGTTCCCCACCGACCTGCGCAATGACGTTGTCATCGCATGCGAGGTCATGTCCATCGACCGCGACTGCAGCCCCGAGATCACCGCAATGATCGGTGCATCCGCAGCAGTTTCCATTTCCGATGTTCCCTTCAACGGTCCTATCGCAGGCATCGTTCTCGGCTGGGACGGCGAGAAGTTCCTCTTCAACCCCACCGAGGAAGAGAAGAAGACCAACCGCATGACCACCACCATCGCAGCAACCCACAAGAAGATCGTCATGATCGAATCCGAGGCAGATCAGGTTCCCGACGATGTTATGTACGAAGGCATCGTTCAGGCCCACGAGCATCTTCAGCCCGTTCTTGACCTCATCGACAAGATGGTTGAGGAAATCGGCAAGCCCAAGTTCGAGTATGAGCACGCTTCCTTTGACGAAGAGCTCTTCGAGACCCTCGTTGCAAACGATTTCGAGGCAATGGAATACTGCATGGATACCGACGACAAGAATGTCCGCGAGCAGCGCGTTAACGAATGGGTTACCGCAATGCAGGAGAAGTATGAGGAAGAGCACCCCGACATGATGCAGTTCATGGACGAGATCCTCTACAAGATTCAGAAGAAGGTCGTAAAGAAGTGGCTACTTGCAGGCAAGCGCGTTGACGGCCGTCAGATGAACGAAATCCGTCCTCTTGCAGCAGAGGTCGGCGTTCTGCCCGTAGTTCACGGCTCCGGTCTCTTCACCCGCGGCCAGACTCAGGTTCTCTCCGTTGCAACTCTCGCAACTCTCTCCATGACCCAGAAGCTGGATACCATCTGGGAAGAGGAAGAGAGGCGCTTCATGCACCACTACAACATGCCCGCTTACTCCACCGGTGAAGCACGTGCCAGCCGCAGCACCGGCCGCCGCGAATACGGCCACGGCGCACTTGTTGAGAAGGCACTTGAAAGCGTCATCCCCGACGTTGAAGATTTCCCCTACGCAATCCGCGTAGTTTCCGAGGTTGTTTCCTCCAACGGTTCCACCTCTCAGGGCTCCATCTGCGGCACCACCCTCGCACTCATGGACGCCGGCGTTCCCATTAAGGCTCCCGTAGCAGGTATCTCCTGCGGCCTCATTCAGGACGGCGACGACTTCACCACCTTCATCGACATTCAGGGTGTTGAGGACTTCCACGGCGAGATGGACTTCAAGGTTGCAGGTACCAAGCAGGGTATCACCGCAATCCAGATGGACCTTAAGAACGATGGTCTTAAACACGAGATCGTAAAGGAAGCATTCCAGATCACCCGCGAAGCACGCTTCCAGATCCTCGACGAGATCATGCTCAAGGCAATTGCCGAGCCTCGCAAGGAGCTTGCAAAGACCGCTCCCAAGATGATTCAGATGAAGATTAACCCCGATAAGATCCGCGAAGTTATCGGCTCCGGCGGCAAGGTCATCCAGAAGATCACTGCTGACACCGGCTGCAAGATCGACATCGACGATGACGGCTCCATTTTCATCGCATCCGAGGATATTGAGGCCTGCCGTGCAGCACGCACCATCATCGAAAACATTGTTTTCGAGCCCGAAGTCGGCGCACTGTACTACGGGAAGGTTGTCCGGATCATCCCCATCGGCGCATTCGTTGAGCTTGCTCCCGGCAAGGACGGCATGTGCCACATCAAGGATCTTGAGTTCAAGCGCACCGAAAAGGTTGAGGACGTTCTCAACGTCGGCGATATGACTTGGGTCAAGGTTACCGAGATTGACGACCGCGGTCGTGTAAACCTCTCCCGTAAGGAAGCTCTCAAGGAGCGCGGCGAGGCATAATCAAACAGCAAAAATCCCCACTGAGAAATCAGTGGGGATTTTTTGTTCTCATTCTTCGGACATCCAGCCGGTTCGTTCAAGCTCCTCCTGCTTTTTCCACAGAAAGCTGACCTTGAATTCTTTGCCCTCGTATATGCGCCTGATATTTTCAATGTGTTTTACAAGTATGGGCGGTGCAACGCTGCCCAGGATTGCCGCGCCTTTCCAGTTGCCCGTAGTCATTCCGTGGTAAATCGGGTAAATAATGGAGGCACTCATCGGCACAAAGCAGAGATACTTTGTTGCAAGCAGAACCGAAAGCTCAACGAACATCATAAACGAAAAGTCCTGCAGACCGTAGGCCGCTATTGTACCGCCGAGGCACGCAAGCCCCTTGCCGCCTCTGAAGCCCATCGATGCCGGGAACATATGGCCGAGAACAGCCGCAGCGCCCGCGGTCTCGCCGGCCGATTCGAAGTTCGGGAACAGTCTGCGGCTCGTGCTGGCGGCGACCGCCGCCTTGCTGATGTCGAAAGCCATGACGAAGGCCCCTGCCGCCTTACCTTCTAAAATTATCGCA
>JAZLGD010000158.1:0-9266 GCA_045616105.1 Oscillospiraceae bacterium
CGTCAGTATTACCGTTATTTTGTTATCTTGTCTGTTCGAAAAATCTCTCGCTCAAAACTGCTTTGCACCTGAAAAGCAGGATGTTTTTTGCAAGGCAAGGCAAATTACCGCAGGAATACCGGCGTATTTCAAGGTGATTTAACGAAGTTTTGCGTAAATCAGTCACTTTTCAGGCTTTAATTCCCTATGGTGCACAGCCCAACCGGTATCTTTTTATTTCTTGGGAAGTATTTCGACCCAGTATCCGTCAGGATCTTCCAAAAAATACACGCCCATTTCCTTGTTATCAAAGCATATTATGCCCATTTCCTCATGCTTTTTGTGTGCCGCTTCAAAATCGTCAACGCGAAACGCAAGGTGGAACTCCTGCTCGCCCAGATCATAAGGCTCTGTTCTGTCGAAGAGATAGGTCAGCTCAAGCGAAAAGTCCGTCACTCCGTCACCGAGAAAAACGAGCTTGAAATCGTTATTGCTGCCTGTTTTCTCCCGCACGGGTTTAAGGCCGAGAGCTTCATCGTAAAACTTCAGGCTGCGCTCAAGGTCAAAGACGTTGAAATTGAAATGGTCAAAAGTAAACATTGCTCATTCCTCCTGTATTTTTCCTTTGTATTCAGTATAAATTATATCTGCACACTTGTCAAAAAATAGTTGGATTTATTGTCTTTTACGTTTATAATATAATTGAATAAATGTATACGGAGATGAGCCATGTACGAAGAGCTTATAGAAAAATACATACCTCAGGATGACATATATCTGTTTAATACAGGCAACGCCCGCAAGGCATGGCTCCTGTTCGGCTGCACATACATCGATGAAATCAGAATGCACCGCTTCGTCCTATGGGCGCCCAACGCGGAAAGCGTCAGTCTGGTGGGTGACTTCAACGGTTGGGACGACAGTGCAACACCCATGGAAAAGCTGGGCAATGTGTGGTGCGCCTTTGTCGGCGGTCTTTCAGACGGCGCACTCTACAAATACTGCGTCACTCAAAAGGGCGGCAGAAAGGTTTTAAAGGCCGACCCCTTTGCCGCATGGTCGCAGACGGACATAAACACAGCCTCCAAGGTATGGACAGGCTCATATGTTCCTAAGTATACGTTCGAGAAAGCAGCGGGCAGTCAGCCCGTAAACATATATGAGGTGCATCTCGGCTCATGGAAAGACAACCCAAACTATATATCCATCGCCGAGGAGCTTTCGGAATACTGCACGGATATGGGCTACACCCACGTAGAATTTCTGCCTCTGACTGAGTATCCCTATCCTCCCTCATGGGGCTATCAGGTAACGGGCTATTATGCCCCGACAAGCCGCTACGGCACGCCCGATGAATTTGCCGAAATGATTGACATTTTCCACAGCCGGAATATCGGCGTTATCATGGACTGGGTACCTGCCCACTTTCCCCGCGACGAGCACGGTCTGGCAAGCTTCGACGGTACCCTCCTTTTTGAATGCAAAGAAGAGCGCATGGCAAGCCATCCCGAGTGGGGTACTCTCATTTTCGACTATGCCATGCCCGAGGTACAGAGTTTTCTTATCTCCTCTGCCTGCTCATTTGTGGAGCGCTACGGCATTGACGGCATCCGCGTTGACGCGGTGTCCTCCATGCTTTACTTAAACTACGGCAGAAAGGACGGGGAATTCACCCCCAACCGCGATGGCGGCAACATTAACTTAGGTGCGGTCGAATTCCTGCAGAAGCTCAACACGGCCCTTAAAGAAGAATACGGCAATGTGATAAGCGTCGCGGAGGAAGCAACCGCCTATCCCCTTGTGACGGGTGCGGTTTCCGATGGCGGTCTCGGCTTCACATACAAGTGGGACATGGGCTACATGCACGACACTCTCGATTATTTTGCCATTGACCCCCTGTTCCGCAGCGGCTCACACGACAAGCTCACATTCTCCATGATGTATGCTTTCTCTGAAAGCTTCATCCTCGCTTACTCCCATGACGAGGTTGTGCACGGCAAGAAATCCATGCTGGATAAAATGTTCGGCGAATATAACGACAAGTTTGCCGAGCTTCGCGTGCTCTACGGTCTGCAGTTTGCCCACCCCGGCAAAAAGCTCAGCTTCATGGGCTCGGAGTTCGGCCAGTTCATCGAGTGGGACTACAAAAAGGGTCTCGACTGGCTTCTGCTGGACTACCCCATGCACAAGGCCATGCAGGACTACTGCAAGGCGCTGAACCACTGCTATTTAAGCTCTCCCGCTCTTTACTGCAATGACAGCTCATGGGCAGGCTTCGGCTGGCTCAATGTTGACGAAAGAGAGCGCAGCGCAATTGCGTTCATCCGCTACGGAGATAACAACACGCGCACCGTGTGCGTATGCAATCTGCTTCCCGTTGAGTTCAAAGGCTTCACCTTCGGCATGCCTGCAAAGGGAGAGCTCACCGAGATATTAAACAGCAACGACAGTCGCTTCGGAGGAAGCGGAACGACACACGAAGAAATAATCAAAGTCCGCGACGGAGGTTTTGGCGGTCTGCCCTATTGCGCAAGCATTGACCTGCCGCCGCTGACCTGTATCTACTATAATTTTGAGGAAATCGGAAAGGATGATTTAAGTGAAGACCATAACTGCTGAGCTTAAAGAGCGCGGACTCAAAACCATGCCGAACATACTTCTTGCGGCGGCAGAATGTGCGCCCCTTTCAAAAACGGGCGGTCTCGCCGACGTTGTGGGCACTCTGCCAAAGGCACTGAAAAAGCTTAAAATCGATGCCCGCGTGATAACTCCCTACCACCGCTGTATAAAAGACAAATACGCGGACAAGGTAGAGCATCTTTTTGATTTTAACGTAAGCTTGGGCTGGCGCACCCAGTACTGCGGCATTGAACGTCTTGAGCTTGACGGCGTTTGCATCTATCTTGTCGACAACGAGTTTTACTTTGGGGAAAAGATATATAAAGGCGGCTGGGAGGAAGGCGAACAGTACGCATTCTTCTGCCGCGCCGTTCTGGATGCCCTGCCCAACTTAGGCTTTACCCCCGACATTGTTCACTGCAATGACTGGCACACCGCCATGCTGCCTCTGCTTGCGAAAACCCAATACCCCGACAGCATGCAGTCAAAGCTCAGATGGCTTTTAACCATACACAACATCGCCTATCAAGGCAAGTTCGGCTTTGACTATGTTCAGGACCTGCTGGGCGTTGACGAAAAATACTACACCCCCGAATTTATGGAGCTTGACGGCTGCGCGAACTTTTTAAAGGCAGGCTGCGTATTTGCCGACCGCATAAACACCGTAAGCCCCACCTATTCTGAGGAGATTAAATCCGCATACTTCGGCGAGGGTCTGGAGGGAATACTCCGCGCCCGCTCACATGAGCTTTGCGGCATCATAAACGGCATCGATGTAAAGACCTTCAATCCCCATTCCGATCCCGTACTCCCTGCGCGATACGATAAAGGCCATCTGGGCGGCAAGAGAAAATGCAAGGCAGAGCTTCAAAGCTCCATGGGACTTGAAGTCCGCGATGATGTTCCCCTCTTTGCAATGGTAACACGCATGACCGAGCAGAAGGGCTTTGACCTTGTTGAGCGCATGCTGGATGAGCTTATGAGCTACAACGACATGCAGTTCATGCTCCTCGGCTCAGGCGACAAGAAATATGAGACCTTCATGCGCGAGGCTGAAGGCCGCTATCCCGGAAGGCTATGCGCCTACATCGGCTATAACGAGGATCTATCCCACAAGGTTTACGCAGGCAGCGACTTCTATCTCATGCCCTCGCGCTTCGAGCCCTGCGGGCTTTCCCAGATGATAGCCATGCGCTACGGTTCAGTTCCCATTGTCCGCGAAACCGGCGGCCTTAAGGACTCCGTTCTGCCCTACAATCAGTTTACCGGCGAGGGCACCGGCTTCTCCTTTGCCGATTTCAACGCCCACGAAATGAAGGATGCCGTCATGCTTGCCCTCGACTGCTACCGCAAGCCCGAGGTCATGGCGGGGCTTGTGCGAAGCGCAATGGAGGCTGATTTCAGCTTTGGTAAATCTGCTGAGGAATACGCGAGGCTTTACATATGTCTGCTTTAAAACGCAAGGTTTTCATCGGCGGCAGGTATGATGAGCTCTGGTCAAGTGATTATAAGCTAAAAATCGCCTACCGCAGCCAGCAGGAGATAGATGCCGTATACGACGGTCATTGGCACTGCGCAGAAAATCAAAGCGAAAGCATTGAGAGTTTCGTCCGCTCGTCTGCATATTTTGCCGACAAGCTCGAGAAACATCCTCCCGAGCTTTTACATCAGATCTGCGGAAGCGAGATAAAAGCGCTCATCCCCGAGGAGCTTTTGCGTCAGCTTCTGGATGACTGCGCACTCTCCCTTGACAGCGCGGTTAAAATCCTGCTGGATTGCTTCGGCGAGAGCTTAAACGCCATTTCCGAAAAGGAATGGCTGAAAGAAATTCAGCCGCGCACATATGCGCTGACGGCTGTTTTGAAAAGTGCGCTTGACACAAGCTTTTTCGCTGTGCACGATGCCTATGACGAAGCTTATCGCTCACCCCTCGGGGCTGTGGAAAACGGCACTGCCGTTCGTTTTTCCGTCTTCTGCTCAAATGTCAGCACCGCGGAGCTGGAAGTTTACGGCGATGATTTCCGCGCCGTAATCCCATTGGAGCGCAGCGGAAACATCTTCACCTGTACATTCACGCCCAACTCCCCTGCCGCACTTTGGTACCGCTTCAGGCTTGACGAAAAATGGCTGTGCCCCGACTCATCGGGAAACCGCGGCATCATATCTTCAATGCCCAACGCAGGCTTCAGACTCACCGTCTACCGTCGGGGATTTAAAACACCCGACTGGTTCAAAGGCAGAATCATGTATCAGATTTTCCCCGACCGTTTCGGTTTTACAGAGGATGATACATTTTCCCGCGGCATTGAATATCACCGCAGCTTAGCTCAGACTCCCGACGCACACGAGCGCATTGACGAGCCCGTAAAATGGCAGGCGCGAAGATTTGAAAAGGACTATGCCCCCGATGATTTTTACGGCGGCAATCTCAAGGGCATCGCCGAAAAGCTGCCATATCTCAAAAAGCTCGGCGTCGGCGTTATCTACCTGAACCCTATTGTGGAGGCGCGGTCAAACCACCGTTACGACACATCTGACTACCGCCGCATTGACCCTATACTCGGCACAAACGAGGACTACACCGCTCTTTGCAAAAAGGCGGCAGAACTGGACATACGCATAATTAATGACGGCGTTTTCTCCCACACGGGAGCGGACAGCGTTTATTTTAACCGCAACAGCAGCTATCCCGTCTGCGGTGCTTATCAGGGCGAAGAGTCGCCCTATTACAAGTGGTACGATTTCCGTTCCTTCCCCGATGACTACCGCTGTTGGTGGAACTTCAAAGACCTGCCCGAGGTAAACGAGCTTGATGAAAGCTGGCAGGAATTTGTGGTCACAGGAGAAGACAGCGTGGTAAAAAGCTGGCTTCGTCTCGGTGCGAGCGGCTGGCGGCTTGATGTTGCCGACGAGCTTCCCGACGAGGTACTGACTCTAATCCGCGACTCCGCGAAGCAGGAAAAGCCCGACGCACTCATCCTTGGCGAGGTCTGGGAGGATGCGGTAACAAAGGAAAGCTACGGAAAGCGGAGAAACTATGCCCTCGGCTATTCCCTTGACTCCGTTATGAACTATCCCCTTCGCAGGGCGCTCATTGACTTTGCCCAAGGCAGAATAAACGCATTTTCTCTCCGCGATTTTCTGCTGAGCCAGATGATGAACTATCCGCAGCCCATGTATCTCTCGCTTATGAACCTGCTGGGCACTCACGACACGCCCCGCATAAGCTCCGCTCTCAGCGTGAATGAGGACCTGCGCAGTGTTCCCAGAGAAAGACAGCTCGAAATGCTTGCAGATGCGAAGGACTCAATCGAGCTTCACATGCTCTGCGCGGTAATTCAGTACATTCTCCCGGGTGTTCCCTCTCTGTACTACGGCGACGAGGAGGCGCTAACGGGCGGCACTGACCCCTTTAACCGTGCTCCGTTTGAACCGAAGGAGGAAAAGCTGTTTGCTTTCTATTCAAAGCTCGGCAAACTCAGAAATGAATGCGAGTCCTTAAAGTCAGGTAATCTCAAAATTGAAACTCCTGATGCAAATATAATTATCCTCAAAAGAGCTTTATCAGGCGAGGAAACCGTCTGCATTGTAAACCGCAGCGATATCCCCTATTCTCACAACCGCATCGATTTGAAGCCTCTTTTGTTCGGCTATGAAGATGCAATTCCCGCAAATTCAGCCGAAATATATGCAAGAAACCCGAAGGCTTAAGGCCTTCGGGTTTCTTGCGTGAAAGTTAAAAGAGAGGAGTATGAAAAATGAAAAGCATCTGTGCTCAATTGTGTGTTTACTGAATCTCGAGTCGTCTTGCTGCGGGAATCTCAGGATTCTTCTTCGGCATGCTGACACTCAGAACACCGTCGTTATAAGATGCGGTAATCTGGTCGGTATCAATGCCGGATACATTGAAGCTGCGGCTGTATGAGCCATAGAAGCGCTCGCGGCGGACATAATTTCTTTCCTTGTCCTCTTCATCGTTCTCGCTGTTGCGGGAAGCAGTGATGGTCAGGCAGTCCTTATCGAGGTCGATGCTGATATCTTCCTTCTTGAAGCCGGGAAGCTCAGCTTCGAGGACATAGTTTCCGTCCTTCTCGGTGATGTCGGTGCGGAATGCGGAAACTTCGTTATCGCTCCAGAATCTGCGGCTCATGTCCTCCAGCTCACGGAAGGGATTGTAGCTTGCAATTCTGCGGTAGTTATAAGGCATAATTTCGAACATAATAGTTACCTCCTGTAATTAACACATTCGCGCAAACTTTGCGCTGCATTTATGTTTCTTGTTTCTTGTTGTATATAAAATACCATGTAAATATTAACAAATATAGTATTTTATATGAACAAATTATGAATTTTAGCACTTGTTCCGTTAGAGTGCTAAGAAATCATATAAAAACAACCGCCACACTCTTAAGTATGACGGTTTGTTCTTTTAATTATTCGCCTTTTCGGTTAAGTGCTTTGTGTTTTATAAGTACATAAGCAACCAAAGCCAGCGCACCGGCCGCAATTGCAAGACATGTATAGACAATAGCGTTATTATATGCGTTTGAAACATTTACAGCCCCATCGGGATTCTGGCTTTCGGTGGGCATCGGTGTTTCAGCTGCGGTTTGCTCATCCACATTCTCTGTTTCCGCCGGCGGAACATACGCCGGAGCGCCGGTTGAGTCAAGAAGGTCGGACATCATAACCCAACCCTCGTAATATACGTGCTCGCCTTCTTCGTTAAGGCCAATATCAATGCTGACCTGTCCCCAGGGAACATCGCCGGTGCGTGCAAAGGTTGCAGTTATGACTACCGGCAGGTCATTTTCTACAATTATGTATTCTCCGTCAACATTGCATTCCGGAGCTTCCCAAATTATGACATAACCATCGCTGCTGCCTGTCAGATATGTTTCGCCGTTCTTAACCAGATTATCCGGGTTTTCCCAAAGGTTGCCAACGGGCTTTGTAATATCCGCAAATGCAGAGCCTGTAATTAAAATCGCTATAATCAACACAAAGACAATACTCAGAATTTTTTTATTCATCTAATGCCTCCTCTGTAGTCGATGGGGATTATAGCATATATATGTTTAAAAATAAAGACAATTTTGTTAACAAAAAACAAACGGCATGGGTTTTCCATGCCGTTTTGCTTTTATTAAAGAACTTTTGCCAGAAAATCCTGAAGACGTTCGCTCTTGGGATTCTCGAAAATCTCCGCAGGACTTCCCTCTTCCACAAGTCTGCCGTCTGCCATAAACATAACGCGGTCGCCAACCTCGCGGGCAAAGCCCATCTCGTGGGTGACAACTACCATGGTCATGCCCTCATTTGCAAGCTCCTTCATAACATCAAGAACCTCGCCTACCATTTCGGGGTCGAGGGCGGAGGTAGGCTCGTCAAAGAGCATTACATCGGGCTCCATGCAGAGAGCGCGGACTATCGCAATACGCTGCTTCTGGCCGCCCGAAAGCTGACTGGGATAAGCATCCGCGCGGTCACCGAGACCGACACGTTCAAGAAGCTCCATGGCTTTCTTCTCCGCTTCCTCCTTGCTCTTGCCCAAAAGCTTCATAGGAGCAATGGTCATGTTCCTCAGAAGAGTCATATGGGGGAACAGATTGAAATGCTGGAAAACCATGCCCATCTTCTGGCGGTGGAGGTTAATGTTGCACTTGGGATCGGTTATATCCGTACCCTCAAATGTAATCTTGCCGCCGGTGGGAAGCTCAAGCAGATTAAGGCAGCGCAGGAAAGTGCTCTTGCCTGAACCTGAAGGGCCGATTACAACAACGACCTCGCCCTTGTGGATATCGGTGGATATACCGTCGAGAGCCTTTATCTTTCCGCCCTTGAAATACTTCTGAAGGTCTTCAACCTTAATAAGAACATCAGTGGTCACTGTTGCGCAACCTCCTTTCGAGCCTGCCTACAAGCCATGTAAAGAACATTACAAGCACAAGGTAAATGAGCGCGACTGCAATCAGCGGCAGGAACGGAGAATAGGTAACGCCGCGGATGATATCGCCGCCCTTGGTAAGGTCACGGACTGCAACGTAGCCGGCAACGGAGGTTTCCTTCAGAAGAACAATGAACTCATTTGCCAGAGTGGGCAGCACGTCCTTAAGCACCTGCGGAATGACAATATAGCGCATGGTCTGAACATAGTTAAAGCCCAGTGAACGGCCTGCCTCAAACTGACCGTTATCGGTTGCCATGATGCCGCCGCGGATAATCTCAGCAACGTAAGCGCCGGAGTTAATACCGAAGGCCAGCATTGCGATACCTACGCCGTTGCGGGAATTTGCGAATATTATGTAGTAGATTATCATCAGCTGTACAACAACAGGAGTACCGCGGATAATAGTCAGGTAAAGCTGGCATATTGCATTACCGATGCCCAGAAGACTCTTGCCGATGCCGGGCTGCATGGTTTCCTTATTCTTATCCCATGTGGAACGCACTATGGCAATTACAACACCGATTGCAACACCTATAAGGCAGGCAACAAGCGTAATCTTAAGCGTGTTTATAAGACCCGTGGTCAGATATCTCCATCTGTCGTCATCAACGAAGTTCAGTATGAAGTCTGCCCTGAAATTTTCATACCATTGAGTCAAGAAACTTCCTCCTCAATTAACAGTCGAAAAGAGGCTCCATGTTTCAGCACGGAGCCTCGT
>JAZLGD010000159.1:0-8511 GCA_045616105.1 Oscillospiraceae bacterium
TACCGGAACAAATCGCAGTGGAACACGAAATGCGAGGCGATTATTGTCGTGTTCAGACTGCCCACCGAATAGGCTATTATCGCGGTCAAAACCAAAAGAACAGCGGTCATTCTTTTTCTCCCTTCTGGCGGATAACCATTCGTATGGGCGTTCCCTCAAGCCCGAAGGTCGCGCGGATCTGGTTTTCGAGATAACGCTGATATGAGAAGTGGAAAAGCTCCTTTGTGTTGCAGAAGACGACAAAGTTCGGCGGCTTGATGCCCGTCTGCGTCATGTAGTATATCTTGAGCCTGCGGCCCTTATCCGTGGGCGGCTGGACTCTCGCTTGAGCGTCGGCAAGGACACTGTTCAGCATACCGGTCGTTATCCGCATATTGCTCTGGTCATTGACGAAGTTTACGAGCTCGAATATCCTGTCGGTGCGCTGACCGGTCACGGCGGATATAAACAGCACCGGCGCATAGCTCATGAAGCTCAGATCGCGCATAACGTCCTTGCGCATCTTTTCAAGCGTACCGGTTTCCTTTTCGATGAGGTCCCACTTGTTGACGACAATGATGCTCGCCTTGCCTGCCTCATGCGCAAGGCCCGCTATCTTCGTGTCCTGCTCTGTGACGCCCTCGCGGGCATCTATCATAATGAGGCAAACGTCAGCGCGCTCTATCGCCATCTGCGCACGCATGACGGAGAACTTTTCAACGCGCTCATCGACCTTTGATTTGCGGCGGATACCCGCAGTGTCGATGAACACATACTTGCCGAATTTATTCTCGATGACCGAGTCTACTGCATCGCGCGTCGTGCCCGCTACGTTGCTGACTATGACGCGCTTTTCGCCGAGGATATGGTTTACGAGCGAGGATTTGCCGACGTTCGGCTTTCCGATGACGGCGACCTTGATATGGTCGTCATCCTCTTCCTCCTCGGTCTCCTCGGGGAAGTATTTCATGCACTCGTCAAGAAGGTCGCCCGTGCCGTGACCGTGCACAGCGGAGACCGCAATGGGGTCTCCCATACCGAGCTCATAAAACTCGTATATGCCGGGGTCAAGCGTACCCGTTGAGTCCATCTTGTTTACGGCAAGAACGGTGGGCTTTTTCGAGCGCAGGAGCATGTTCGCAACGTCCTTGTCCGCCGCGGTAACGCCCGTGCGGATATCGGTCACAAGAACGATAACGTCTGCCGCGTTTATCGCGATATTCGCCTGCTCGCGCATGAACATCAGTATTTCATTGTCCGTGGTCGGCTCGATGCCGCCCGTATCGACGATATCGAATTTTCTGCCGCACCACTCGCACTCGGCATAAAGTCTGTCGCGCGTGACACCCGGGGTATCCTCGACGATGGAAAGTCTTTTGCCGACGAGTTTATTAAAAAGCATTGATTTGCCAACATTCGGTCTTCCGACGATGGCAACAAGGGGCTTTGCCATAACTTAGCCCTCCTTACCTGTTCTGATTATATTTATAATACGGCTCGCGGTTGGGCTCTCTCTTTGGAGTCTTTATCTCTGGGAGCTTATCGCCGCTTATCGCGTCCCAAAGCTCAAAGCCGTCCTGCTCAGTGGGATAGATCGGAACTCCAAGTGCCTCGCTTGCCTCTTCAAGAAGAACATCGTCGAGGAAGTCCATCTCATCGCGGCGAAGCATATTCTGGGAAATGAACAGCCGCTCGCCCAGCTCCTTGTCCCTGAGCTGGTTTATAAGGTCCTGCCCTGTTATAAGTCCCGTCACATTTATGCTGTGACCGAAGAAATCGTTCTCGATGGCATAAACCTTACCTTTTATATTACCATACTTTTGCTTTGCCATACAAATAAGTTTTTCAAAATACGGCGCTACCGACACTCCGCATGCAATAGAAAACGGAACGCCGTCAGGCTCATCGGAAAGCATGAGCGCCGATTTAAACTCACTTTCCAGCAGCCGTATCATACCAACGCCGTTTTCAAGCTGAGTGTGCTCTTCATAGTATTCATCCTCGGGAAGCTCTTTTCCCGCACAGATATACATCTCGTCCGAGCAGAAAAAAATTCTCGTTCCGAAGTTTTTCATGCACTCATCGGCAAAACGCTCAACCTGCTCGATGGTCTCGGCGGCATGCTCGGGAGTAAAGGGTGTCAGTTCAAAAAGTCCCTCGCGGAACTTGGTCAGTCCTACGGGCACGATGGAAACGCTGTGGACATGGGGATACATTCCCGAAAGGTCGGACATGGTTTTCTGGAGTTCTTCCCCGTCATTGAGGCCTGGGCAGCAGACGATCTGGCAGTTCATACGAATTCCGCCCTCGGCAAAGCGCTTCATTATATCAACACATTTGCCCGCATTGCGGTTGCGGAGCATAGTTTTTCTAAGCTCCGGATTTGTGGTATGAACGGAAACGTTTATGGGGCTTATATGTAAATCCACGATGCGCTGAATTTCGCGCTCGGAAAGATTTGTCATTGTCATGTAGTTGCCGAGAAGGAAGCTCAGGCGTGCGTCATCGTCTTTGAAATACATTGTGGGGCGCATGCCCTTGGGGAGCTGGTCGACAAAGCAGAAAACGCAGTTATTTGCGCAGGAACGAGGCTTGTCCATCAGGTAAGTCTCGAACTCAAGACCAAGATCCTCTCCCTCAGCCTTTTGAACCTTAATGGTATGCTCAACACCCTCGGGAGTGCGCAGAACAAGCGTGAGCTCAGGGTCATAGGCAAAGAACTTGTAGTCCAGAACATCGTGCACCGTCTTGCCGTTTATGGAAACGACAGTATCACCCACATGGGCGCGGTGCTTAATCGGACTTGTATCTTCAATTTTTGAAATTACGTTTTCCAAAACAAACGCACTCCTGAAACAGTTTTTGCGGGGTTTATCGAAAAATCATTTGAAAAGATATTGAAAAAGGAGAAAGGGACTTAAGACCTTTCTCCTTTAACAATGCAAGATTACTTGCTTTCTACCTCGATTACCTGGCGGCCGTTGTACATGCCGCAAGCCTTGCAGACACGGTGAGGCATTTTAAATGCACCGCAGTTGGGGCACTTTACAATGTTGGGAGCAGTGAGCTTCCAGTGAGAGGAACGTCTCTTATCACGTCTCTGTCTTGATACTTTTCCCTTAGGGACTGCCATGGTGACACCTCCTGTTTATAGCTGTTATGAGCAGCTTGTTTTTCTTATTTATCCAAAAGCTGCTCAAGCACAGCCAGTCTTGGATCAATTTCTTTCCCGCACCCGCAGGGGCCGAGATTAAGATTTGCTCCGCACTTGGAGCAGAGGCCTTTGCATTCGGTATCGCACAGGAATTTTGTTTCCATATCGAGTATGAGCAAAGTCTCGAGAGTTTCTTCAAGGTCCAGCTTGTCCCCCTCCAGCGTAAATGCCTCGGGGTCATCGCTCTCGCCATCGGTTATAAGGGCTGAAAGCTCCATTTCCTTAACGCTTTCAAACTCCTTGCCGCATCTGTCGCAGATGCAGACCATATCGGCTGTGAGCACACCCTCCAGACGGAGGATTCCGGCTTCATTAACAACCTTGCCTTTTGCAACGGGGGCCGTCGTATACTCCTTAACGGATTCAAAATCGAGCATATCGGTGTTGAGTTCAACCTCAAACGGAACACTCTTTCCGGGTACCTCGATTATCTCTCTAAGATCAAGCAGCATAGCGCACCTCTCCATAGTCGCTTTGATATTATAGACGAACAAATTGCCATTGTCAACCTAAAAATTACGTATTTTCTAAGAAAAATCAGTCGACAAACACCCAACTTGACCTATCGGGTGTTTCTCCCGTGCACATGGGAACGAAACGTATACCGACATCGCCGACTTCAATGAGATCGCTTGCGCTGTCAGACAGCTCGCTCACCTTGTCACTTGAGGTGAAGCAGTACACTCTGTCAAACACTTTGAACAGAAGTTCCGCGTTCTGACCGGTCGAGAGATCCTCACCCACCGTGAGTGCGGTTTCGCTGTCACAGCGCACCGAGATCTTTGCTCCGCTGGACTTCAGCGCTCTCGTGACATCCAGAGCAAAGCCCGAAACGGCGCTTGTTGCCGTGGGCGCTGTGCTGGTGGATGCGGAAAAGGCATAGGTATACACATCTGCAGATGGAATCTTGACGTTGTTGAAGATAATCTCATCAACACCCATGTCCGCAAGCTCTCTGCAAAGCGAAATGATATAGTTTCTAAGATCGCTGTTATAGGGGTCAAGCCATGTACCCGTTCCGTCGGTATACTGCATACCGCTGTCGGTTGTCAGTATCATCTGGGAATAGTGGCTTGCAAGGGCGCTGTCAACAAAGCAGTTAACCTGCGCCGCAACATAGATATTCTTTTCCTTCAATGAGGAAATGATCGGTTTTAGCTCCGTTTGCCCGTTAAGGCCGTAAGCATTTGCAAATTCAACGCCTGACTTCCACGCCAGATTTCCCGAGCTGGGCTTCAGCTCAAGAATGATTGCGTTGAACTCCTCATGGGCGGCAACATAGTTGTTTACCGTGCTCTCGTTGACATTTCCCGCGGAAATGAAGCCTGCTTTAAACTCGCTGAGTCCGTCGCCTGCTGAAGCCATGACATTTGAATAGTCCGCCTCGCCCACGACCAGCTCCGCCTTAACCTCATCGTATTTAATTATAACATTGCCATCGTCATCCTCACTCATCACGGAGGTGCCGCCGTTTATAAACGGTATATCCAGCTTGATTCCGTCATTGGTGATGACGATGTATTTCTGCAGACCGTAGAACACCATTACCGCAAAAATGATAATGACAAGAACTATGGCCGCGATAATTACCACCGGTGCTACCTTTTTTCGCTTGCCGCGGTAGAACTCACCTGTGCTTTTACTGTTTAATAACAATTAAATCAATCCTCTATCTGAGAAATGCGGCGGATATGACGCTCATCGTTTGAGAAAGGAGTATCGAGGAAGGTATCGACAATCTTGAGTGCATGGCCGGGGCCGACAACACGGGCGCCCATTGCAAGAATGTTTGCGTCGTTGTGGAGTCTTGTTGCCTCAGCGGAGAAGCAGTCATGGCAGAGAGCCGCTCTTATGCCGCGAACCTTGTTCGCAGTAATGGAGATGCCTATACCTGTGCCGCAGATAAGAATACCCTTTTCGCATTCGCCGTCTGCAACCGCGTGTGCAACAGCCTTTGCAAATTCGGGATAATCGCAGCTTGCCTCGGAATAGGTGCCGTAGTCTTTATATTCAAGGCCGCGCTCCTCAAGATGCTTTATGATTTCCTGCTTGAGGATGAAGCCGCCGTGGTCAGAGCCTAATGCTATCATTTTTGTTACCGCCTTTATTTGTTTTGTAATATTAACATCTTATTATCTCACATTTCTACAACAAATACAACACTAAAATGGCCATGACGGGAGCCACTTAAGCAGGCCCGATGCCAGCGCATTATTCACTCTCATGCCCGATATCGCAGGATAGAACACGATAAACAGGACGACGCTCATCGCAGTAAGTCCGTAAACATAGTTTTTCCATTTGCCGCTGTCCTCACGCATAAGGGAGAAAATATAAGCTATTGCAAGGGTCAAAAACACCGCCGAGGGGAAATAGTGATATTCGAAGGTAGTTCTCGTTATAAACACCCACGGCAGGAGCTGGGCCAGATAACCGCCAACTATAAAACCCGCTTTTTTATCTCTGCGGACTGCCGCAAGATAAACCATGATGAGCATAGCTCCCAGACCTGCCCAGCAGAGTACCGGATTCAGAAACGCTCCGAAGGATGAGCGCGTGCCGTCGTCAAAGTAGTTGAGGTAATACAGAATCGGTCTTTCGTTAAGCACCCACTGATACCAGCGTGAGGAGTATGGATGCTCTGAGTGCACTCCCGAATGGTAAGTGAACATGAAGCGCTGATTATCCGCAACGGTGCTTGCGTAATCCGAGCTGAAGATCATTCCGATGCCGTGCATCCCCTTTGCCTGACCATAGGGGAAATAGCTGACATAGTAAATCAGGCATGGCAGGGCAACGAAGAACACCACGCAGAACAGGCAGTTTTTCAAAAACTTTTTCCACACCCGCTCTTCCCCGTTTATAATGCGGATTATCCAGCTTATGAGCCATATAACGCCAAGCCCCGCGCCCGCATAGAGGCATGTCCACTTGCTTGCTGCGCCGAGACCGAAGAACAGTCCGCTGAGGGCAAGGTGTTTTTTATCTCCCTCGCTGACATAAAGATATATAAACAGATACATCAGCAGGATGAAAAACACCGCGTAGGTGTCGATTGTGGCTATGCGTGTCTGGGTAAAGTGCATGAAGTCAAAGGCGAATATCGCCGTGCCGCAGGCGGCTATCTCCGTCCGTCTGAACATGCGCTTCAGCAGGACATACATAACCGGCAGCATCAGAACACCAAACAGCGTTCCCGAGAAGCGCCATCCGAAGGGAGTCATGCCGAAAAAGCTTATTCCGATTGCGATGATCAGCTTTCCGAGCGGCGGATGCGACACCTCGTAGGGGTAGATTCCCTCAATATTCTCAAAAGCCGTGCGTGCGTGATAGATTTCATCGAAATAGGTGCTGTTTAAATAGCTTGCCTCTGGGGGTATAATTTCCTGCCCGTCAAAAAGAGGTGCTGTGCTTTCATCGCAGCTTATTTCCGATTGCGGTATTATCTCGCCCTCGCCGTCATACAAAACCAACGCGCCGAGATAAAGCTCTCTGTCGGCACTGATACGGATATATCTTGCGTCAAAAGAAGAAATTTCAGCCGTTTTCCACTTAAAAAGCGATGTGTAATCCTGCTCGATATCACCGAGACAGTACCAGCTCTCGCCGTCGGCGGAGTATTCAAGAGAATAAGTTCCGGTATTCAGTCCGGGATAATAACGGATTGCGCTTATGGTTTTTTCTTCGCCGAGCTCAATTTGCTCCCATTTTCCTGCATCGAAGTGAGCAAAGCTCTCGGGCGCTTCTTTGTCTCCCAAGCCCGTGAATGCGACCAGTGCATACAAAAGAGAGATTGTGCAGACAACGAGGACATCCCGCTTTGTCATTCGCTTATCGCCATGGGGCTCAAGCTCTGCTGTTCTCAGCTTGGGACAGCCGAGGAAAAACAGGGCTATAAGCAATATAGTTGCTATCGGAAATATATAGGTAAGACCTGTCATAGTCGTTGCTCCTGTTTGTTTTATGAAGCTATTATATTCGTTTTTTATAATTATGTCTATAAACTTGTAATTTTTAGCCATTCTATGGGGCTAAATCACTTGACATAACGCCACAAAAAAGATAGAATAAATCGGATAATATTTACGGAGCCTGGGGAGGTTTCCGTTTGAATATTAATTTTCAATTACGGACGGATGCGTTTTATGGTCCGTCTTGCTCTTAGATTTACTTTTTTATCACAGCAAACCACCGCAAAATTCTGAAAGAATGGAGGTGTGTTTACTTTCTATGAACTTATGGTTAGCAATCGTACTGATTGTTGTTGCATTTATAGTTGGATTTGTATTAAGCACTCTGCGCAGCACTAAAAGCGCGGAAGGCAAAGTCAAAAAGGCAAATGAAGATGCACTGCAAATAATAAACGATGCCATAAAAAGCGCCGAGAGTAAAAAGAGAGAAGCTCTCGTCGAGGCAAAGGAAGAAATACACAGAAACCGCTCTGAATACGAGCGCGAAGAAAAGGCACGCCGTGCCGACCTGCAGAAGCAGGAAAGAAGATTACAGCAAAAAGAAGAAAATCTTGATAAGAAGACCGATTCTCTTGACCGCAAGAACGAGTCCCTGAGCCAGAAGATTGCTTCTGTCGAGGCTCAGCAGGCAGAGATCGCACTTATCAAAAAGAGCCAGCTTGAAATGCTCGAAAAGGTTTCAGGCTACACCGTTGAGGAAGCCAAGGCTTACCTCATAAACGCCCTTAAGGACGAAGTTACCCACGAAATGGCCGTTAAGGTCAAGGAAATCGAGGCTCAGTACAAGGAAGAGGCCGAGGATCGTGCAAGAGAGATCATCGTAACCGCAATCCAGCGCTGCGCCGCAGACCACGCAAGCGAAGTCACCGTATCCGTCGTCCCCCTCCCCAACGACGAGATGAAGGGCCGCATAATCGGCCGCGAAGGCCGCAACATCCGCAGCATCGAAACACTCACAGGCTGCGACCTTATTATCGACGACACTCCCGAGGCAATCACCGTTTCCAGCTTCGACCCCGTTCGCCGCGAGGTTGCCCGTCTTGCTCTTGAAAAGCTCATCGCAGACGGCAGAATTCACCCCGCACGCATCGAGGAAATGGTTGCAAAAGCCCAGAAGGAAGTTAACGCAACAATCAAGGCTGAAGGCGAACGCGCAATCTTCGAGACCAACATCCACGGTGTCAATCAGGAGATTGTCAAGCTCCTCGGCCGCATGAAGTACCGCACCAGCTACGGTCAGAACGTACTTCAGCATTCTATCGAGGTATCCCATATCGCAGGCCTTATCGCCGCAGAGCTCGGCGTTGATGTCAACGCAGCAAAGCGCGCAGGTCTTCTCCACGATAT
>JAZLGD010000160.1:0-2381 GCA_045616105.1 Oscillospiraceae bacterium
TCGATGCAGATGCCGTAGCCGTGACTGATGACGGCGTGAATCATGTCCTCGTCAATATCCAGCTCGTGGAGCATCTCGTTTGCCTTGACACAGTGCTGCTCGGGGTAAAGCTCAAAGTCGATGTCGTGGAGCATGCCGACACTGCGCCAGAAATCCGCGTTGTCGGGGTCGAATTCCTTTGCGAACTCGCCCATGACCTTCGAAACGGTTTCCGCGTGCTGAATATGGAAAGCGTCCTTGTTGTATTTCATAACAAGCTCTTTCGCCTGCTCGGGGGTGGGTATGTAGCTCATATTTAATCCTCCTGTTACGATTTAAATTATAATAGAATAATACTACCTGTCAGCCAATTAATCAATAAAAAAACCGCCATAGGCGGTTTTTTGTCAGGGAGTAACCGGCTGAGAAGCTACGGAAGGCGATTCGCCGGGGATGGAAGTGGGAACGGTATCGTTGCCGTTTCCATTGCTGTTGCTGCTGCCGTCGCTGTTACCGTTGTCGGTATTTCCGTCCTTGTTTCCCTGATCGTCGTCAATGATATCATCATCGATGATGCCGTCGTCATCGTTGGGAGAATCGGTAACTACGCCGTTGTCATTATCGCTGATGTTGCCTCTGTCGCTTGAGCAGCCCGTAAGCACGCCGCATATGAGAGAAAGAGCAAGAATCAGTATTGCGAATTTTTTCATATTTGTAACCTCCAATCGTATTCCGAGCATATTATTTCCGCTGTTTCAAAAAACTATTCACGATTGAAATACGCGCAATAAAATGGTATATTTTATATATGGAAAATTTGAAGAAAAACGAAATATTTGAAGCCGAAATCGAGGGCTACACATCGGAGGGAAGCGGCGTCTGCCGAATAGGCGGAAGAGCGGTTTTCGTCCCGCGGACAATCAAGGGCGAAGTCTGGAAGATAAGAATAGTCAAGGTCACAAACACCGCAGTTTACGGCAGAGCCGAGGAAGCGGTCAGACTTTCCGCTGAGCGGCGTGAGTCCGAGTGTCCCGACTTTAAACGCTGCGGCGGCTGCACCCTGTGGCATATGAGCTATGATGAAGAGCTTCGCTTTAAGCTTCAGAAGGTCAATGATGCGCTGAAGCGTATCGGCGGACAGTCGCTCGAAGCAGAGCACATAATCGGAAGCGACAGCGTTAAGCGCTACCGCAATAAGGGAATCTATGCCGTGCGTAAGGCAGGCGATGAGTGCCGCGCGGGATTTTTTGCAGCCCGCACTCACGAGCTTATTCCAATAGATAACTGCCTTATTCAGAATGAACTGGCAGATAAGGTCGCGGCCTCTGTCCTCCGCTTCATGGAAGATAAAAAAATCCTCGCCTATGATGAAAAAAGCGGCGAGGGTGCGATACGCCATGTCTATGTAAGACGCGCGGTGAATACAAAGGATGCGGTTGCCTGCATCGTTTCCGCAAAGGGACTTCACGAAAACACAGCGGCGCTCGTTGAGCATCTGCGCCGTGACTGTCCCGAGCTCAGCGGCATTGTTCTAAATATAAACAAGACCCGCGGCAACACCGTGCTCGCAGGCGAGTTTTACACCTTGTGGGGCTCGGAGATAATGGGTGACAGCCTTGGCGGTATCAGATACGAAATATCGCCTCAGGCATTTTATCAGATAAATCCGCCTCAGGCGGAAAGACTCTACGAAAAGGCGCTTGAATATGCTGCACCCTCTGAGCAATCAACTGTGCTGGATATGTACTGCGGAGCGGGCACAATAAGCCTTTATCTTGCCCGTAAAGCGGGCAGAGTTATCGGCGCGGAGATAATCCCCGAGGCTATTGAAAACGCAAAGCGCAACGCGAAGAATAACGGCATCGGAAACGCGGAGTTTATCTGTGCCGATGCCTCCGAGGCGGCAGAGGAGTTTCTCAAAAACGGAATACAGCCCGAGGTGGTAGTAACCGACCCTCCCCGCAAAGGCATGAGCGAGGATGCAATAAAGGCAATCTGCGGAATGAAACCCGAAAGAGTTGTTTATGTGTCCTGCAACCCCGCAACCCTTGCCCGCGACATCGCCGTGTTCAACATCTGCGGCTATGAGCTGCACGAAGCCACCGCCGTCGATATGTTCCCGCGAACCGTGCATGTTGAGACGGTAGTCCTCTTGTCTCGGGCCTAGGTTGAGACTACAGGACTATTAATCGGTCTTTAAAAATGTAAATAGGAGGACGCTATGTCGACATATTTCAGCATCAGCTTTGAATTGGAAAAAGGCCCAAATGCGATTATAGAGTTTTTTTATGTTCTAAATCAAACGGGCCTAAAATTCAAATCCGGATTTTGGGGATTTGAAAATGATTCTTTCGATGACATCGTAAAATGGAACCAAAGAAAACTGGATGCGGATTTCACAC
>JAZLGD010000161.1:0-5733 GCA_045616105.1 Oscillospiraceae bacterium
TATGTGCCTGCGCCTGATATTCGCCCGAGAAGTTAAGGTCGATATCGGGCGTTTTTTCGTTGCCCGGGAAGCCGAGGAAGGTTTCGAACGGGATATCAAAGCCGTCCTTTCTCATCCGTGCGCCGCACTTCGGGCAATCCTTTTCGGGCATGTCCGCGCCGCAGCCGAATGAGCCGTCGGTTATAAACTCGGAGTGCTGACACTCGGGGCAGACATAGTGGGGCGGCAGAGAGTTAACCTCTGTGATACCCGACATGTAAGCAACAATTGAGGAGCCGACGCTGCCTCGTGAGCCGACAAGGTATCCGTGCTCGAGGGAATTCTGGACCAGCTTCTGGGCGCTCATGTAGATAACGTCGTAGTTGTGGTCAAGGATCGTGTTCAGCTCAGTATCGACTCGGCTCTGAACAATCTCGGGCGGATTTTCGCCGTAGATTGCGTGCATCTTGCCGTAAACCAGTTCCTTAAGCTGTTCCGCTGATTTTTCGATTTTCGGCGGGAACAGGTCCTTGGGCAAAAGCTCAATTTCCTCAACGGAGTCCGCTATTGCGCGAGGCGCGGTTATAACGACCTCGCGTGCAAGCTCATCTCCCAGATAGGCAAATTCCGCAAGCATTTCATCCGTAGTGCGGAAGTAGATGGGGCAGCCGCGGTCGGCATCGGAGAATTTCTTCGCCGCCTGCAGGATTTTGCGGTACTGCTCGTCCTCGGGATCAAGGAAATGAACATCACTTGCTGCGATGACAGGCTTGTTAAGAAGCCGTCCGATGTGGATAATGCGCTTATTATAGTCCTGCAAAACAGTTTCATCGCTGACAACGCCGTTATCAATGAGGAAATGGTTATTTGCAATGGGCTGAATCTCAAGATAGTCGTAGAATGACGCGATGCGCTTAAGCTCGGCGTCGCTTGCGCCGCGCATAACAGCGCCGTAAAGCTCGCCCATACCGCAGGATGAGCCGACAAGGAGTCCCTCGCGGTGCTGAATCAGCAGGCTTTTCGGTACGGTGGGAGTTTTGTAGAAATATTTCAGGTATGACTGGGAGACCAGCTCATACATGTTTTTAAGACCGACTTTGTTCTGCGCAAGAAGAATCATGTGGCGGGATTTGCCTCTGTCATGAGGCTTTATTTCCCTGTAAACGCGCTGAATATCTCCGATATTCCTTGCGCCCTTTTCCTCCAGCATTGGCAAAAATCTGCCCATGATTCGCGCAACAACAAGAGCGTCATCGGATGCGCGATGGTGGTTGAATTCCGGCAGACTCAGTCGATTAGACACAATGTCCAGCTTATGGCGCTTAAGGTCAGGTAAGAGTGCCTGAGCGAGGGTGAGCGTGTCCAGATAGACAGGCTCAAACTCCATGCCGCAGCGAGCGGCGGTTGATGCCATGAAGCCTGTATCAAAGTCCGCATTATGGGCGATTATGGGTCTGTCGCCAACGAAATCAAGGAAGGCTTTGAGTGCCTCTCCCTCGCTCGGTGCGCCCTTGACATCGCGGTCGGTTATGCCCGTAAGCTGAGTAATCTCAGGCGGAATGTGCATTCCCGGGTCTACAAATGTATTGAAGCTTTCCTTAATCTCGCTGCCCGCAAAAATCACCGCGCCGATTTCCGTCATGCGGTCGCTGCCGGCATTAAGGCCTGTGGTCTCAATATCAAATGCAACCATTTCCGTGTCAAGCGGCAGCTCGCTTTCGCCGTGGACAGCCATACTGCCATCCATGTCGTTTACGAAATAGCACTCAAGACCGTAGATAATCTTAACGCCGTTTTTCTTGCCTGCCTGCCACATATCAGGGAAAGCCTGACATACGCCATGGTCGGTTACCGCAATTGCAGGCATACCCCAGTATGCAGCACGTTTTACGATAGCGGCAGGGTCTGTCAGCGCATCAAGAGTTGAAAAACGGGTGTGCATATGAAGCTCAACGCGCTTTTCCTCTGCGTTATCGGGGCGAATCTGTTTTTTGCCCTTCATAATGTGACGCGGCTCAATCGCCATATCTTCATCGTAGCGGCTGTAGTTTACAACGCCCGAAACGAAAAGATGATCGCCGGGGCTTATTGCATTTATTATTGACTGATCGTCGTCAGACCTCAGATAGCGTGAAACGCGTATTGAGCCCGTGTTG
Organism: Oscillospiraceae bacterium; assembly: GCA_045616105.1. GTDB lineage: Bacteria > Bacillota > Clostridia > Oscillospirales > Oscillospiraceae > F23-B02. The sequence continues at coordinate 2,136 of JAZLGD010000161.1, forward strand.
TCGGTCATATCGAAGCAGAGCACCGCGCCGTCGCGCTTTGTGAGTTTGCGGCTTGTTACATCAAAAACATCGCCCTCGATGACAACATTGCCCGAATCAAGAGTGAGCTCTGACATGGGTATCGGCTTAGATTTTATCTGTCTGCCCATGAGCACACTGCCGCTCGGCTTAGAGTCGGAGGTCTTGGGCTTCGCTCCGGCAGGTGCCGGTGCAGATACCGATTTGAGCTGAGGGTATTCGGGAATCAGCTCAACAGTATTAAATCCATAGTCGCGGCGTAGTCTCTCGCAGATATTGGATATCTCCGCCGGTGCGGGCATGCGCTCGAAATGGGCGGAAACGCTCATAATCATGTCCGCCGCGGAAACCGCAACGTCCGTGACATACGCCTTATCCAGTCCGCCGCACAGGTCCTTCAGTCCGACACAACCGGGAAATATTTCAATGAATGAAGTGTGTTCGCTCACTTTGTTACCTCAGTGTCCTTTGTAATTAAATCTATAAGTGCGTCGCAAAGCTGCTCGTAAGGGTATGTACCCAGAATCTCGCCGTGCTTGAACAGCAGTCCGCAGTTTTTGCCGCCTGCGATGCCGTAATCGGCTTCTCTCGCCTCACCCGGGCCGTTGACTACACAGCCCATGACGGCAACGGTGATATCACGTTTGATATCCGCAATGCGCTTTTCGACCTCCTGGGCAAGTCCGATAAGGTCAATTTCGGTTCTGCCGCAGGTGGGGCAGGATACCATTTTTATGCCGCTTCTCAGTCCCGCGGCACGCAGGATTGCAATGCCCGTCTTCACCTCTTCAACGGGGTCTGCGGTGAGAGAAACGCGGATTGTATTTCCTATGCCCTCGCAGAGCACGGTTCCTATACCGACAGCGGACTGGATTGTTCCATTCCATGCCGTGCCTGTTTCGGTAACGCCGAGATGCAGGGGATAATTAAAGGTTTCTGCCGCAAGGCGGTATGCCGCAACCGTAAGAGGTACGGACGAGGCCTTCATGGAAAGGCAGATGTCGTCAAAGTCGAATTTATTCAAAAGCTCGATATGACCCTTTGCGCTTTCAATCATAGCTTCAGGCGTGGGGTGACCGTACTTTTCGATAAGTCTCTTTTCAAGGCTGCCCGCATTTACGCCGATTCGGATTGGGATATTGCGCTTCTTGCAGGCCTCGGCAACCGCGCGGACATTATCCTCGCCGCCGATATTGCCGGGGTTGATTCTGATCTTATCCACTCCCCGCTCTGCCGCGGCAAGAGCCAGCTTATAGTTAAAGTGAATATCCGCAACGATAGGCATATCCACCTGCTCTTTGATATCGGATATTGCCTCGGCCGCGCGCATATCGGGCACTGCAAGGCGGACAATATCGCAGCCTGCCGCCTTGAACTGCTTTATCTGATTTACAGTTGCTTCGACATCCCATGTCTTGGTGTTGCACATGGACTGCACTGTTACGGGCGCATCGCCGCCGACAAGTACACCGCCTACCGAAATCTGCTTCGTATTAAGTCTTTTTTCCATATCTTATCCTCGGAATAATTTCCATACATCGTTGAACATTACAACTGCCATGAGGCCGAGCAGAAGCGCCATGCCCACGGTATTTATATATCCCTCATATTTGGGATTGAGCTTCCGCCTTGTTATGGCTTCGATAATCACCGTTACAATCAGCAGGAACACTCTGCCGCCGTCAAGCGCGGGGATTGGCAGCATATTCATAATTGCAAGGTTTATAGCTATAAATGCCGAGAAATACAGCATATTGTCTACCGCCATTCGGGTAGTCTCTGCGCTCTGTCCGACATCGTTCATCATGTCAACGATGCCAACAGGTCCGGACATTTCCTGAAGTCCGACCTTACCGTTTACAAGGTCCTGAAGTCCCATCCAGACCCAGCGGGAAAATTCCTTTGCCGTTTTCCATGTAAACTCAAGTTTTGCAGGGAAGTCTGCTTCCTTATAGCTGAAAATAAAGCCGTATTTCTGTCCCTCATAGCCATCGTACTCGCGGAGAGAAAGCGCAAAGTCATTAAGCTCGACCTTTTCGCCATCGCGCAGCACGACTATATCGTAAGTTCCGTCTCCCTTTGAGAGGAAGTCCGAAACATCGGTTACAAGATTAATGCGCTTGCCGTCTATGCTGTAAAACTCATCCCCCACCTGAAGTCCGCTTTCGCTTTCATAGGGGCAGTTATCCATGAAGCTGTCAATTGCGGGAACAACAAACGCTTCCGCACCTGCATACATGAGATAGATGAGCACAAGTCCCAGCAGGAAGTTCATAAACGAGCCGGCAACCAGTATTATTAGTTTTCGCCACGCCTTCTGGTTAATAAATGCGCGCGGGTCATCGGAGTCTTCGTCCTCCCCCGTCATCGCGCAGTAACCGCCGAGAGGCAGCGCGCGCAGGGCATAGAGGGTCTCGCCTCTCCGGTGTTTCCAGAGGGCGGGGCCCATGCCTATTGAAAATTCTTCTACTCTGACACCGCACAGCTTAGCAGCAGTGAAGTGCCCGAACTCATGCACGGCAATTAGAATGCCGAACATGAGAATCGCAATGATAATATACATTAAGAAAAATGCTCCCTGACAAATACTCTGGCTGCCTCGTCCGCCGCCAGTATGGTTTCAAGATCCGGAGCCTTATCTATTTTTATGCTCTCGGTTGCACTTAAAGCACAGTCGTATATCTGATTATAACCGAGCTTATGGTTTAAAAACATCGCAACGGCAACTTCGTTTGCGGCACTCATAATGCAGGGTGCCGTGCCGCCGATGCGTGCGCAGTCCATTGCAAGCTTGAGACAGGGAGTCTTTTCGAAGTCAGGCGCTTCGAAAGTCAGATCCTTCATATCTGCAAAGTTCAGTCGCTTGAATGGGGAATCCACTCTCTCGGGATATGTCATTGCAAGCTGAATGGGAAGTCCCATATCGGGAACACCGAGCTGGGCGATGACGGTGCCGTCAACGAGCTCAACCATAGAGTGAATGACGCTTTGAGGATGCACAACGACCTCAATGTCATCGGGAGTAACGCCGAAAAGGTGCATAGCCTCGATGAATTCAAGTCCCTTATTCATCATCGTCGCGGAGTCAACGGATATCTTTGCGCCCATTGACCAGTTGGGGTGCTTTACAGCCTGCTCGGGACTTACATTCTCCAGCTCGGTGCGGCTTTTTCCTCTGAACGGGCCGCCTGAGCCTGTTAGCAGAATTTTTTTAAGCTCGCCTTCCTGTCTGCCCATAAGACACTGGAATATTGCCGAATGCTCGGAATCGACGGGAACGATCTCCGCTCCCTTTTCCTTTGCGCGGGGCATTACGATCTCGCCTGCGCATACGAGCGTTTCCTTATTCGCCAGTGCAATTCTTTTTTTTGCGTCTTCTGGAGTGATAACATCGTCCCAGATTTTCGTAAAAGTATTCATGTTGAATGGAAGGTTGTAGAGCTTTCCCTTGTAGTTTGCAACAGGACAGTTTGTGTATCGATTAAATTCTGCAAAGCTGTTTACATAGTCCCATACTTCTTTGCTGTCTGTATGGAAAATGTGAGCTCCATATTTGTGTACGTTAATACCATCTTTATTT
>JAZLGD010000162.1:0-5664 GCA_045616105.1 Oscillospiraceae bacterium
AGCGGATTTTTGTGTTTTATTCAGCTTTCCATCGTTTGAGAGTGGGGAAAAGCTTTGTGCAAAGCTCTTTCATTTCCTCGTTTGTCATTCCTGCCTGCGCACCGTATTGGGAGCACATATCGATGTATTCCTCCATGGAAACCTTGTCGATGAATTCTCCGTCGGTGTAGCAGTATTTGCAGTAGTCGGGATTGATGCTGCCGTCTTTATTTGTACCGAGCTGATCATCGGAAACAATGGGCATACCGCAGCTCTGGCAAATTCTCTCGTTCATATTATTCTCCTTTCAGGGCCATGGGAACACGGCGATTTTGTGTTTAATAAGTTCGTCAACAGAAACGGTTCTGCTATCGAGGAAGAATACATCCGCCTCGGGGAAGAGGGAGAGAAAAGCGTCAACGCTTGCAACATTCTGCAGGCCCTTTCCGTCGCCTTTGAAGTGCATGGGAACAATAACGCGGGGATTTATCTTTTCGCAGATTGTCTTTGCCGCGGCGGCATCGATGGTGTAAAATCCGCCGACAGGTATCATGAGAACATCGATATCGCCGATGAGTTCAAACTGCTCTTCGGAAAGCCCGTGGCCGATATCGCCCATGTGACAGAAGCGAAATCCGTCAGTCTCAACAACCGAGATAAGGTTATCGCCGCGCTTTTTGCCCTGAACCTCGTCGTGGAAGCAGGGAATCTGCTTAAGCGTAATGTCCGGCTCGTTTCCCGTGAGAGAAACCATGTCGGGGGCATAGTGGTCGCCGTGCTTATGGCTGTTTATAACCGCATCAGCCGTAAGCCGGGGCATTTTAAGTCCGGGAAGATAGTTTTCCTCGTATGGGTCAAAGACAATGCGTCCCGCGGAGGAATCAAGCTCAAAGCATGCGTGGCCGTGCCATGTAAGATTAATCATAAAAATCCCTCAATTACAAAAAATACTGTTGCTTAAAATGATAGCATACTTTCGCCCGAATGAACAGCCTGATTATTTTTCGGTTGTGCGAACTATGGCTCTGTGATAAAATATTTTCAATGAATCTGAGATTTTATAGGAGAAAAAGACATGGAGAATAAATGCTGGTATAAAGAAATGGCGGTTTACCAGATATGGTGCCGTTCCTTCTGCGACGGAAACGGCGACGGAATAGGCGACCTCTGGGGCGTTCTCGAAAAGCTGGATTACATCAAGTCGCTGAATGTCGATGCAATCTGGTTTTCTCCCCTTTATCCCTCCCCTAACGCCGACTACGGCTACGATATCTCCGACTACCGCAATATACATCCCGACTTCGGCGATCTGGACGTGTTCAAGCAGGTGCTTGACGGCGCACATGAGCGCGGTCTGCGAGTTTTCATGGACCTTGTCGTAAACCACACCTCCGATGAGCATCCGTGGTTTATCGAGAGCAAAAAGGGCAAGGACAACCCCTATCACGATTATTATATCTGGCGCAAGGGCAAGGGCAAACGCCGCCCGCCGAACAACTGGGACAGCCTTTTTGAGGGCGGCGCATGGGAATATGACGAAAAGCTTGATGAATATTATCTCCATATATTCTCAAAGAAACAGCCAGACCTTAACATGGATAACCCAAAGGTCCGTGAAGAGGTCAAGGACATTATGCGCTTCTGGCTTGACATGGGCGTCGACGGCTTCCGTGAGGATGTCATAACCTATATCTCCAAGCCCGACGGCCTGCCCAGCGCAAAGGTGAAGCTCCCTGCCGCAACCGGCATGAACTTTTACACCGACGGCCCGAGAGTGCATGAATACCTTGCTGAGTTTAAGCACGATGTTTTAGAGTTTTATGACTGCTTTACCGTGGGCGAAGGCCCCCGTATGGAGCCCGAGCTTGCGCTCAAGTATGTGGCCGAGGGCGAAGATCAGGTGCTTAACACCATGTTCTGCTTCGCTCACATGGAGGCCGACTGTTTCATAACCGATTTTATCCAGAGACCTTTTGACCTGAGAAAGCTGAAGAATGCCTTCACAAAATGGCAGGACGGACTTTACGGCAAGGGCTGGAATGCACTCTATCTTGAAAACCACGACCACCCCCGCGTCATCAGCCGCTACGGCAGCGAGAAGTATCGCGTCGAAAGCGGAAAGATGCTGGCGGCGAGCTATCTGTTCCAGAGAGGCACACCCTTTGTGTATCAGGGTCAGGAAATCGGCATGCTCAATATGGCGTTGGACAGCGTGGACGAATATGCCGATGTCATGACCAAAAATAACAGCCGCATCGCGCGAAAGCTGGGCATACCCAAGGACAAGGTTCTGCGCATGGCGCAGAAGTCCTCCCGCGATAACGCGAGAACGCCCATGCAGTGGTCGGATGAAGAAAACGCGGGATTTTCCACCGCGACTCCATGGTTCTATGTGAACAGCAATTACAAAGAAATCAATGTTGCAGCTCAGCAGGAGGACGAAAACTCAATCCTCAACTTCTATCGCGAGGCGCTGAACCTGAGACGGGACAACCCCGTAATAATTTACGGCGATTATAAAGAACTCATGCCCAAGAGCAAGCAGCTATATGCCTACGAGCGAAATTACGAGGGCAAGAAGCTGATTGTCGTCTGCTCCTTTACCGAGGACGCGGTGCGCTTTGATGCGCCTGACGGAATTGACATGAACGAGGGCAAGCTGCTTCTGGGCAATTACAGCGGAAATTTCGTTATAGCAAACGGATTCACCACACGCCCCTACGAAACCAGAGTATATCTTTTCGATTGATATGCGGCGATACAATAAGCTGAACGACTATCTTTCCGCCCGTTTCGGCAGAAAGGTTTATAAGCTTGCAATCGATGCGGGCTTCAGCTGCCCCAACCGCGACGGAACGCTGGCAACAGGTGGATGTATCTTCTGCTCGCAGGCCGGCTCGGGCGATTTTGCCGAGAGCGGCTCGGATGTAAAACAGCAGCTCGAAAAGGCGAGAGAGCGGATAAAATCAAAGATCCCCGAGGGAGCGGGCTTTATCAGCTACTTTCAGTCATTTACCAACACCTATGCGCCTGATGAAACGCTGCGGGAAATGTATTACGCGGCCATTGATGACGAGGGTATTGTGGCTCTTTCCGTCGCAACGCGTCCCGACTGCATAAGCGAGGAATGTCTTGAACTGCTTGCCGAGATTAATGAGGTAAAACCCGTTTTCGTTGAGCTGGGCTTGCAGACAAGCAAGGAAAAAACAGCGGAGTATATAAACCGCTGCTATAAAAATGACGTTTTCACCGATGCGGTTGCAAGGCTTCGCGGCAAGGGAATTGAGGTAATTGTTCATGTAATCCTCGGCCTGCCGGGTGAAATCCTTGAGGATATGCTCGAAACCATGAGATTTGTGTCTGCCCACGATGTGCAGGGCATAAAGCTTCAGCTTCTGCATGTTCTTCGCGGTACTCGCCTTGCGGAAACCGATTATGTACCAATGGAGATGGACGAATACTTCCGCGTTCTCGGCGAGTGTCTGGAGCATTTGCGGCCGGAGATTGTAATTCACCGCTTAACGGGTGACGGCGATAAGAAAATTCTGAAAGCGCCGCTCTGGAGCGGCGATAAACACGCGGTTTTAAACGGCTTTGCCCGTTATATGGAAGAGCACGATATTGTGCAGGGGAAAAAGTACAAAACAACGGATAATTGGTAATTATCCGTTGTTTTTTCTTTTTTTATTAAGATTTAGTACACGTTTTCTTAAACAGCAGACTTGAAAATTTCTACGAAAAGTGGTACAATATGGAAGACAATGGATAAATACAAATTTTTTTGACGAAGAGCAAATAATGTTTTTAATGCTGCCGGCTGATACGGAAATTAATCCGAAATCAGTTGGCAATTCCACTGATTTATAAAACGCATTTTTCCATATTCGGAGATGACACCATGTTATACAGAGCAAATATTGAGATGGCAGACCGATGCGGTGAAATACTTTCTGAGAGCCGATGCGCGGCAAGAATCAGCAGAAAAACAATGAGCGAAGCAATGGAGGTTTCGGAAGGTACGATCAGAGCCTGGGAGGAAGGTCAGGGCTCACCCACGGTTTTAGGCATGCTGGAATGGTTCAGAATTACAGGCAGAAGCTTTTCCAAAGCGATGCTGGAGTTCTTCTGGCCGGAGATTTTTAAAGGTCTCGGAGGAGCTACCAGCGACGAAAAAATAAAAACAGCGCTGGGAACGTATGTTGAGCAGATTGCAGAGCCCGGCGAAGTGAAGAAGCTGCATTTCCTCATACTCGGGAATCACGGCTCGGAGTGGAGCGGTCTGTTGGATATGGCCTGCGCACATGAGCATACAAGCTTGAAATGCAGATGCAGAACAGCCGAGATTATACATACTGCTTATGATATAAACGGAGCAAACGGCAATGTTGCCGTTGTGCCCGGCATCGAAAGCGATGAGGTTTTTCTGAAAAAAGCCATTAATGCAGCGAAGAATGCACAGAGCTCAGGTCTGAACGGATATACATTGGGAGATATTTTCAAAGACGATCATATTATATCCCATATGCTTGAGCAGGCGCGTCTGGATTCGGGAATATCAAGGAAGGATCTTGCAAAGGCGCTCAATAAATCGGAGCGCACGATACAAAACTGGGAAAACGGCTTTAATCCGTCCTTTCTCGATGTGTGTATGTGGTTCGGAGCGGTGAAAAAGTCTGCGTGGGCATATACACAGAGCGCAATTTACAATCACGATGTCAACGCCTGCGATGACTACGCCGAAATGTGCAGAAAAGAGCTGCTCGGATATTTCGCCGATGCGCCGATGAGTGAAATTCGCAAGCTCTGCTATATTATCATGGGAGAGCACGGTTCAAACTGGCACTCCCTGCTCGAAGCTTTGTTTGAATATATATGTCTGCCCCTTTCGCAGCGCGTTATAACGGCGCGAAGTGTACTTATGGGTTACTGCATCGAAGAACAGAGCACGGAAATTATCGGAGTTGATAACATATTACCCGATATAGAAAATTTGCGCAGATGTATTCAGCTCGGGACAAATGCGGCAAAAAACGGAAAACCGTTTTATACCATTCAGAACTGTCCTCAGGCGCAATGAAGATATTAAAAGAATAAAAAAGTTCCGTTTATTATAAACGGAACTTTTTTTGTCTGAAAAGCTTTGTGCTTTCCGAACTGCGCTAAAATCACTCGACCTTTTCAAACTGATCCTTGCCGACGCCGCAGCGCAGGCAATGGAAATCGTCATCCAGATCCTCGAACTTGGTGCCGGGTTCGATTTCTTCTTCCTCGAGACCTTCCGCCTCGTCGTATTCCCAGCCGCAAACCTTGCATTTGTAAATGCTCATGATTTTTCCCTCCTGATATTTTTTATTTCAGAAGCTCGTCTGCGAGAGCCTCGATTTTTGCTTCGGACTGCTCGTTAAGTGCAGATCTGATGGTGACGGTGTTTTCTGCCCATGTGATGTTCTTGCAGGACTCCATCATCTTCTTGATGACCTTTGCGGCCATAGGTGCCCAAGAGCCGTTCTCGATGATGCCGATGGTTCTGTTCTGATAACCGCGCTCGGCGAGATGGTTTACGAACTCTCTCATGAAGGGGAAAATTTCGGTATTGTAGGTCGTAGTTGCGAGAACAATCTTGCCGTAACGGAAGGCGTCCTCAACAGCTTCGGCCATGTCGTCGCGGGCGAGGGCGGTTACGGT
>JAZLGD010000163.1:0-21556 GCA_045616105.1 Oscillospiraceae bacterium
AGCTTGCTAAGATTGAGAATATGCGTACCCAGCACGAGGACATTCTTGCAGGCAAGAAGGCTCAGAGCACAGATGATCTCGATCAGATAGAGCAGGAGCTTGAAATGGCCAAGCCCGAGAAGCGCTACGGCATCGTTGCTATCTGCGCAGGCGATGGTATGGCTCAGCTCTTTAAGGAGCTCGGCGCTGACACAATAGTCACCGGCGGTCAGACCATGAACCCCTCTACCGACGACATTCTCAAGGAAATAAACCGCACTCCCGCAGAGGTCGTGTTCGTTCTTCCCAACAACAAGAACATCATCATGGCCGCCGAGCAGAGTGCACCGCTCACCGAGAAGCAGGTCGTAGTTATTCCCACCAAGACCATTCCTCAGGGCATCACCGCAATGCTGAACTTTGATGCAAGCGGCGAGACAGAAGAAATAACCGAAGCAATGACCGAGTCATTGGAAGGTGTTCACACCGCTCAGATAACATATGCAGCACGCAACTCCGATTTTGACGGCTACGAAATTCACGCAGGTGAGTATCTTGCACTGCTCGACGGCAAGCTGGTAGGAAGCTTTACCGATATGGAAAAAGTAACTGAGAAGATTGCTGAAGCCGCCGAGGGCCTCGACCCCGAGCTTCTAACCGTTTACTACGGTGAGGATGTTGATGAGGAGTCGGCAGAAAAGACCGCTGCAATTCTGGAAAACAAGCTTCCCGATGCAGAGGTTACCGTCGTAAACGGTGGTCAGCCTGTTTACTACTATATGATTTCAATCGAATAAAAATAATAAAAAAGCCTTCCCGGTCGGGAAGGCTTTTTTATTACTCATTTACGATTTCTACGCTGTCGCCTTTTTTGACGGCACCTGATTCAAGGACTTTAACAAAGATGCCTTCTCGGGGCATAACGCAATCGCCTGCCGCTTTTCTTATGGCGCAATCGTTATGGCACTCCTTGCCGATCTGCGTCACCTCGCACAGTGCCTCGCCTATTCTGAGCTTTGTACCCACAGGCAGCTTATAGACAGTCATGCCTTCAATAAGCACATTTTCCGCAAACGCGCCGTTCTGAAGCTTAAAATCGAGTTTCTCCTGAAGCTTGGCAACAGAATCAACGCCCAGAAGGCTTACCTGTCTATGCCAGTTTCCTGCGTGGGCATCGCCCTCTATGCCGTGGTCTGCTCTGAAAAACGCCTCGGGTATCTCATGCTTCTGGATACCTCGGACCTCGCTTATACATATCGCAACTACACTTGCCATTTTCATCCTCCTATACGGTACATACTGCGTTGTGACTCCGAGCGTTCGGTTGCCGAAAGCTCGACGTGCATTTTCGGCTTATGGGATGCTGCGGTGAGTATTGCCGCTCTGAGCTCATCCCCGTGGAGGCCACGCACCGAAATCTCCTCTGCCGAATGCAGGCACGGCTTTATGCAGCCGTCGGCTGTAAGGCGCAGACGGTTACACTCTGCGCAGAAATGGTTGCTCAGAGGGCTGATAAGTCCCACTTTGCCTTTCGCTCCGGGAAGTCTGTACAGTCTTGCAACCGTTCCCTTATCGCTCTCAACAGTCTCCAGATGCGGGAGCTTTTTCAGCACGGTTTCGTTTGAAATATATGCGCCCTCGCCGTAGGGTGCGGCAAATCCAATGGGCATAAGCTCGATGAATCGTACATCAATGGGATAATCCACGGTAAGCCCGGCAAGGTCTTCAATCTCGTCGTCGTTAAAGCCGCCGATTAAAACAGTGTTTACCTTAACGGGAGTCATTCCCGCTTCAAGCGCCGCCTTTATTCCGCGTACAGCATCGGTTAGTTTGCCGCCGCGGGTTATCTCGGCATATTTCCATGTATCCAGAGTATCAAGGCTGATGTTTATTCTCTTGATTCCCGCATCATAGAGCGCCTTGGCCTTATCCTCGAGCAATGTTCCGTTTGTAGTCATTGCTATATCCTCAATGCCGGGAATTGACGCCAGGCCGCGGGCCAGCTCAACTATATCGCTTCTGACCAAGGGCTCGCCGCCCGTTATTCGGAGTTTTTTCACTCCGAGTTCAGCCGCTGCGCTTGCTATCACAAGGAATTCATCCGCGCTCATGCTCCCCTTGCAAAGGCATTTGCCCTTTGCATCCTGAGGCATGCAATAGCTGCAGCAGAGATTGCAGGCATCGGTTACGGACACTCGAAGATATTCAATTGTTCTGCCGTAGCTATCCTTCATATCGTTCCCTTATTTCTTGTAGAAAAGTTTTGTTCTTGTTCTTCCTATATTGCGTACAAAGGATTTATAATTCTCGTTTCGCTTAACAACGACTTTCTTATACGCATTCTTTGCAACAGCGCGGAACGTGCGCTTTTTCTTAACTTCAGCTTCGGTCTCATCAGGGTCAACCATGGCCGCATCGGCAGCATCGGATATCTCCTCGTCGCTCTTATCGGCTGCCGAAATCTTCATTTCAGCTGCCATCTGAAGCTGCTCAACGCGGACGCGCTCAGCCTCGGTCCTCTCAAAGCGCTCCTGCTGTTCGAGCTCTTTGAGATCCTTTGCGCGCTGCTTGACATCAAGCTGTCTGTATGCCTCGGTGCTCCAGAACTTTCTATAGTTTTCCTTGCTGATATCTGTGAAATAGTCAAGCTTTTCGCCCGTGCAGACTTTATTGTTCTGTCGGTCGATGAATGTGGGCAGGCCGCTGAAGGAGAAACCGTCTTTACCGAAGTCAATCTTCAGCAGCATTCCGTATTCTGTATCATCCATAATTCGCTGGTAATCGGTATCGAAGACGAAATTGCCCAGCGAATAGAATATTGCCTTCTGGCCTACTATCTCGTAGCCCTGAACGGTATGGGGATGATGTGCAACGACCACGTCACAGCCCCATCTCAGATACTGCTTAAGCTGTTTTCTGGTGAAGGGCATGGGTGCATGCATGAATTCATCGCCGCCGTGATAAACCATTACGACATAATCAACCTGAGTCTTAAGTGTTTGGATTGCGTTTTTGATATAGTCCTTTTTCGACTCGTGCAGAGGTCCGCCGTAGTGCTTGGTTGCGATGAGATATTTTTTATACTCAACCGCAAGCACTCCGACCTTTACCTCATCGCCGAGGATAACATAGCGGCAGGCCTCGTCGATATTAAGTCCTATACCGATGAAAGGAATTTTCGCCTCATTTGCCGCGTCCATAGAGTCAATAACGCCGATATAGCCATAGTCCATCATGTGGTTATTCGCAAATGACAGTACGGGGTTTTTGATATTGCGCTTTACAAACTGCAGTGCCTCCGGGCCGCAGCGGTGGACAAGACGGCGTTTTTTGGTTATGCGGCAGGGTGTTACGGGGCTTTCAAAATTTATGACGTTATAGTCATTACTGTTGAGAAAGTCCTTTATTCCGCTGTCGAAAAGCTCATCGTCATTTTCATGGCCTGAAAAATAGCCGCTGAAGGAAAGGTCGCCTGTAAAGCCGACGGAGGTCAATGCCTTTTTGTTCTCGTTCATGTTATTCCTCCTCGTCCTTACCGTCTACCTGATTTTCGCGCATGTATATTTCATTCATCGCCTTGTATGTACCCAGCTTACCGTTGTATGCGGTTATCTGCGGTGCAACACACTGAGGCTGAGCATTGCCCTCAACGAATATCCAGCCCTTATCGGTGTATGCCAGATCCCAACCGACAAATCGGACTTGTGGCAGCACATTTGCAAGTTCCTGAATAAGGCGCTTTACCTCGTCCCACTTGGGAATTACAAAGCCGATAAGCTGAACACCCGTATCGGGATGGAACATATATCTGTCACCCTTATAATCGCGGCCGCAGTCGCAGATTATGCCGGTTTCAAAGTCTATCATTGCGGAAATACCGCCGGCGCTCATATTGTCGGTATGGCTGTCGCCCGCTCCCATACGCAGGAAGCACCACTGAGTGATTGCCTCGCCTGCGTTTGTGCGATAGGTTACTATTCGCACGGTGTTGACCGACTCGGGGTGGAACTGCGCAATCTCCTGTCCCTGAACGATAAGCTCCTCAACAACGCATGCGCCGCCGAATATGAGTATGCTGAACAGATCTTCAGCTGACTCATAAAGTGAGCTGTCGTATATCTTTATGCCTCGTCCGCCGTAATCCTGAGCGGGCTTATAGATAAATCTGGGGTGGCGCTTAATAAACTCGCAGAAAGCGGAAAAATCGTCGCTGTCGTACATGCAGAGCATTTCGCGTCCGTAGAACTTTCCGAACTTTCTGTACGTTTCGGTCTTCTTGTTCAGAAACTCCGCGTAGTTTTTGTTGTTGAAGCGTCTGTAATACTTATACTTGTTGCCGCGGGTTACATACAGCATCTTACCCTCATGGGAGAGGTATTCAAAGCCGTAGATGAAGTATTCCTTGGGAATTATTCCGTACATAAAGCGGCAGTAAATAATCTCGCGATAGAGCTTCTTTGCCGCCTTTTTATTGCCCTCGAGCTCGGGTCTGTTCTCGAAAATGACCTCGTATATTTTGCTTTCAAGCTTTCCGTAATTGGTAAACAGCTTAAGCGCAAGGATATACATGGATATGAGAATCTGCTTGGCAAACCCTGATTTCGGGCCTGCATCGACAATCTTTGCTTTAATCTTTTTCAGCTTATTTTTCACTTATTTATCCTCCATATACGGGGTAAACAAATATTTCATGCCCTTTTTCTCAGGGGCATAGGGTGCCTGAATGAGTACGAGGTCGGGCATTGCATTGCCCTCAACCAGCACGGCCTTATCTTCGCACACTGCAACGTCCCAGCCGACATAGTTTACGCCATCCTGAACGAACATTGCTTTCTCGGTAACTTCTCTCACCTTGTCCCAGTTAGGAATCTTAAAGCCCTTGAAGCGTTTGCCCGAAACGGGGTGAACATCGTAGATATGGCCTTTTTTGTCTATGGCGTCGGTGATTATCGTTCCGGTCTCAATGTCGATATCCGCAACCATGCCGTCATGGCTGAAGTTATCGGTAATGGTTGTATGTCCGAAGCGCATTCCCGCGCAGATTGTGTGAACGGTATCGCCCTGCCTGATGACTACAACTCTGATGGTGCAGACACAGCCGGGTATGAACTCGTCAATCTCCGGATGCTGCTTTATGCACTCTTCAACAAGGAGTCTTTCCTTTGCCATGAGCATATTATAAAGGGCTCGCTTGTCCTCAACCTTATGCTTTTCCGTTCCCAGACCGCCGCCTGATTCTATAGGCTTGCAGAATACATACTCAACACCGTCAACGAATTCGGAAAATTCGTCAAAGTCCGTATCTCGGTTGACCCAGAACTTGCGTCCCGTATAGTCCTTGTACGTCTCGTCGAAATGGTGCTTCTCAGCGAGGATGCGGCACTGAGCCTTGTTGTTGTGCTTGCTCCAGATTGTCTCGCTGTTTTTCTGGCGTGCGTAGCTGTCCATTTCCTCGTCGGAAAGCTCCCATGCGCGGTAGAGAACATAGTAGGGCTTTATGATATCATACAAAACGCCGTAGCGTTTCATATGCGCTCTGACCTGTTTTCCCGTCCAGCCGCTTTCCTTTTTGACGATGCTCACATACCGCTTGCTGTCCTCTGTCCAGCGGCGCATCTTTGCTCTTATCTCCTCGTCGCTCATTGCATAGAAGCGATAGCGGCTGTACTGGCGCGTTGTAACACCGAAGCGCATTTTTGCCCTGTGAGCTTCGCGGCGGCTCTTTTCGGGTGTCCAGCCGGAGTCGGTGCTTATCTCTTTAACATACTTCTGCTCGTTATCAAGATACTTCTTTACCCGCTTTTTAAGGTCGTCATTGTCCGTATATCTGAACATCTTGTTGGCGGTAAATTCCTTGTACATGATGCCATATTTGTCTCTCAGCCTGTCCATGATTGCGCGGGCCTTTTCATAGCTCATGCCGCGCAGCTCGGCAACAAGAGCAACATCCGGATCCTCGACTCCGCCGTAACGCACCTTAAGCTCGCCATAGCGCAAATTGTACATATGATGGGCGGCATAGCGGTAAAAGCTCACGTTATACTGGCGCTTGAGGTTGAACATATCCGCTTCAATCTCATCATAGCTGCGATCGGAAACCTCCGCCGCGTGTTTTATATACTTCCTGAGTATTTTCCTTTTTATGTTTTCCGACATTTATAGCATTCCTTTTATTTTTCGCTGAACTTCTTAACTTATTTATTATATACTACTTTTTTCTTTTTTCAAGTCTTGCAAATTACTATTGAAGCTTTTAAAAAAAAATAGTAAAATAGTTTAATTACATTTGACTATTCCCCCGCATGAGCGCATTCCCGCTCAGATTGGAGTAATATGAGAATTGCATTTATTTTATTGCGCTGGCTTATGAACTTCGTCTATTTCTTCATGAAGCTCGCGCCGACGCATCAGAACCGTGTTGTATTCCTCAGCCGTCAGGCGGACACACCGTCGGAGGATTTTCTCTGCCTCAAGGAACAAATTCTTGAGCTGAGGCCCGACGCGGAAATACTTATGATAACCCAGAGGGCTGACAGCAATGTAAAAAGTATGCTGCGCTTTGCTGCGGCAACTCTTAAGAGCATGCGTTATCTCGCCACATCCCGTGTCTGTATACTTGATGCCTACTGGCCTGCAGTCTCCGTTTTGAAGCATAAGGACGAGCTGGCAGTCATTCAGCTATGGCACGCCATGGGCAAGATCAAAAAGTCCGGCTATCAGTCAATCGGTAAAAAGTTCGGCAGAAGCGACATCATTGCCAAGGAAATGCGCATGCACCGCAATTATGATGTTATTATCGCCGGCGGCAGAGCCTTTAACCCCTTCTATTGTGCCTCATTCGGTGTTGAGGAGGAAAAGCTCTACAATGTCGGTCTGCCGCGCATGGACTTACTCCGCGAAAACGTTGAAGAAAGCCGTATGCGTTTTTACAAAATGTATCCCTGGCTTCGCGGTAAAAAGATTGTTCTCTATGTTCCTACTTTCCGCAAGGGACATATTCTCGACCCCAAGGAGCTTGTTGAGAGCTTCGACTTCGATGACGACCAGTGGCTCATCGTCAAGCGCCACCCCAACCAGCAGCTTCGCCTGAGCTCCGTTCGTCCGGGTCTTACCTGCAGCCGCCTTCCCACCTCTGTTGTGCTCTCGGTTGCAGACGTCGTAATCACCGACTATTCTGCTGTCACCATTGAGGCGGCCATACTTAACAAGCCGGTCTACTTCTATCTTTTCGACTATGAGGATTACCTCAGCCACAACGGTCTTAACGTCAAGCTCTTTGATGAATTCCCCGACTGCACCTTTTCCGACCCCAAAGAGCTGCTCAAGGCTATCGACGAGGATAATTACGATTTTGAAAACTACAAGCGCTTTCAGGAAAAATATCTGCCCGACTTAAACGGCAGAGCAACCGATAAGATTGTAAATCTCATTGTAAACTGTATGGAGAGAGACAAGCACGATGCAATTAATGAGTGTATTGCTGAACAAAATAAAATTGATGGTATTGTGGATAGTGAGGGTGCTGTTCGCCCCTAATCACTTCCGCATTCCCCTGCACACCAGAATCCGCTACGCCATAGATGGCGGTTACATGGTGGATCAGGTTGCCATGTACGACCTCAAGCACAACGACAAGGAGCAGTATCTTTCCGAATTTGACTGGTACAAATCCCGCAGCATAAACGACCCTTACAGTCATATGCTGAACAACAAGGTTGTTTTTGCCGAGATGATAAAGGGCTTCTGCCCCACTCCCGAGCTTTTTGCCGTTAAAAAGGACGGGCGCATTGCGGGTATGAACGGGCGAAAAATCGTTCATCACGCTGACCTCATTTCTCTTCTCAGGGAAGAGGGCGCATTTGTCGTAAAGCCCGTGAACATCGGTAAGGGGCTCGGAATTCACATCGTCAGATATAACGGCGGAGAAATTCTCGATAACGGCAAGCCCGTCACGGGAGAAGAGCTTATCCAGACTCTCACGAAGAGCAAAAGCTGGCTTATATGTGCCTTTGCCAAGCAGGCTGAATATCTGGACAGGATTTATGCCGGCTCTGCAAACACCATCCGCATGATAGTTCTCCGCAGCGAAAAAACGAGAGAATTCGAGCTTTGCTTTGCCGTTCAGCGCATAGGCGCAAGTTGGACCGGCGCTGTTGACAACGGAAGCCGCGGCGGTCTTATCGCCAAGGTTTGCATTGAAACCGGCGAGCTGACAAGCGCAAGAACGCTGCACAACCTCGAGGTTTACCCCGTTCATCCCGATACTCAAAGTCCGATAGAGGGCGTTGTGATTCCCGACTGGGAAAACATCAAAGCCGGAGTTTTGGAGGCTTCTTCCCACTTCCCCTATCTCGACATTATCGCATGGGACATTCTGCCCACGCCCGACGGCTTCACGGTTATTGAGGGCAACACCTCCTCAGGTGTCAACATCATTCAGCTCTGGGGCGGAGAGCGCTACGGAAAGCTGGGCGATTTCTATCGCCGGCACGGTATAATAAAATGAGATATATCATAATGGCCGACGGCAAGGGCCGTCGCTGGAAAAACTACATGGGTATTGACAAGCACGACATCCCCATCGGCGGTGAAACGCTTATGGAGAGAACAGTCCGTCTTCTGCATGAGGCTGACGATGCGGCAGAGGTCATTATCACCTCGCACAACAAGGACGTAAACATTCCCGGTGCCACCCGTTATGAGCCGAAGAACAATGTTCTGGAAATTGACCGCTTCACCGCAGAGCTCATTGACGACAACGTCTGTTTTCTGTATGGTGATGTGTTCTACACCGAAGAAACCATCTCGCGCATTGTTAATGACAGCTCCGATGAAAGCGTACTTTTCTTCGGAAATGAAAAGAGCATCTGCGCGGTTTTAGTCCGCGATGGCAAGCTTTTCGCCTCCCATGTCAGCAGCATAAGAGAAATGTTCCTTTCAGATGAGATAGCCGAATGCAAGGGCTGGCAGGTATACCATATTCACGCTTCTCTTCCCCTTGAGAGCCGTGACATCGGCGAGCATTTTGTTAATGTTTCCAACCTGACCTGCGACTTTAACGCCCCCGAGGATTACGACCGTTTTGTGAGCAAAAAATAAGTGGTGGAAAAATTAATATATATGTGTTATAATGACGGTTAATTTAGTTTTAACCGTCATTTTATTTTTTCCATACAGGAGAATTTAACGTGTCAAACGAAAATACAAACAGAGGCTTTCTGCTCAAAGAGCTCATACGCCGCGACTTCATAAAGAAATATAAACGCACTACCTTCGGTATCCTTTGGAGCGCACTTTCCCCCCTGCTGCTGCTCGTCACAATGGATGTCGTATTCGGCACATTCTTCGGCCGTAAGATGCCGCACTATACGATTTATCTTTTCTCGGGTCTGCTGCTGTATAACTACTTTAACTCCGCAACACGCGGCGCTATGCTCACCCTTTATACAAACGCGCCCATTTTCAGTAAGGTGCAGGTTCCGAAGCACTATTTCGTTCTTTCCCAGTCGGTTGCAAGGTTTATCGACTTTCTCGTATCTCTTGCGGTCTACTGCATATTCGTTGCAATTGACGGAATCTCCTTAAGCGGCAGGTTTTTGTTCCTGCTCTACCCCATAATCTGCCTCTATATGATAAACCTCGGTATAGGAATGTTTCTTTCCACCATTTATATCTTCTTCCGCGATATAAACTACCTCTGGCCTATCATCTGCAGAATTATTATGTACGCTTCGGCAATATTCTACGATGTCTCGATTCTTCCCGGAATAATGAGACGTCTGCTCAGCTGCAATCCTCTTTACATGTGCATAGATTATTTCCGTCAGCTCGTAATTCATTCCACTGTTCCGTCGCTGGCATATCACCTTGTGCTCGGCGCGATGGCAGTGTTCTGTCTTGTTCTCGGCTTCGTTACCTACAACTTCCGCCGCGACAAGATTGCACTCTATGTCTGAGGGAGGTGCCGTATGGAAGATAACAAGGTTCTCGTTTTAGACAATGTTTCCGTCCGCTACCGCAAGTCAGGCGCACGAACAACAGCAGATATTGTTAAAAGCCTCTTCAGCAAGTCCAAAAGTGCGAAGGGCTTCTGGGCTCTGCGCAATGTTTCGTTCTCTCTTGAGAGAGGCGATATGCTTGGCGTTATAGGAAAAAACGGCGCAGGCAAGAGCACCATGATGAAGGCCATTTCCGGCACTATCACCCCGGTAACGGGACACATAGAGCGAAACGGAAAGCTCTGTGCTCTGCTTGAGCTCGGCGCCGGCTTTGACAAGGAGATGACCGTCAAGGAAAATGTTTACCTGCGCGGCGCACTTCTCGGCTATTCCAAGGAATACATAGATTCAAAATACGATGAGATAATCGACTACGCTGAGATGCGCGAGTTTGAGAACAACCCCTTCCGCACGCTCTCCTCGGGCATGAAATCCCGTATAGCATTCTCAATTGCAAGTCTTGTTGAGCCCGATATCATCATCCTTGACGAGATTTTTGCTGTCGGCGACGGCGCTTTCCGTCAACGCAGTCAGGAACGAATGCAGGAGATTATCGGAAGCGGCAACACAACCGCGCTCATCGTTTCCCACTCCCTCACAGCCGTCAGAAAGCAGTGTACAAAGGTGCTTTGGCTCGACAAGGGACGCATGGTCATGTTCGGCGAGCCTAACGAAGTCTGCGATGAATATAAGAAATATCTGGACACCGGAGTTCTTCCGCAAACCGAATCGCTTGAAAAGGCAAAGAAAGAACCTTTGGACGTAAAAAAGCACAAACGCGGCAAACTGTTCGCCGAAATTGCAGTTTACGCCATGCTCATTTTCGCAGCTCTGGCAGGAGCTTTTGTGTGGTCACAGTATGACCTGCTGAAATCCTACGTCATTGCGAAAAACGCAAGCACCGAAGAATTGCTCGACAACGCTGACGACTGTCACAAGCGGATTGACAGGCTTTTGCATGCGGATACATCGAACTGGGATTATTCCACATTTGAAAAAAGCGCGCCTTTGATTGTCAACGATGAACTCAGCTACTCCGAAGTTGCAAAAGAGGTTTTACGTAACGCAGGTACCGTTGACAGTCAGAGCTACAAGCTCACTCTCGCAGCTGCAGAGGTCGAAGCCGTCAAGTATGTACACATTGAAAATCTCGACAGGCTGGTAGAAACCATGCGCGAGGAATTCAATGCTCAGCCCGAAGGCAAATACCGAAGCCTCATGGTATACGCATATACAAAGTTTGACAGATTCTATGACCTCGAAGAGGATTGCGATGACGCCATGCAGGATATAATTGAGGAAATCCGTGCAACCCAGCGCAAAAACGGATTGCCCGAGGAGTTGGCCGATCAGGTATGGAGCGCCTACAAGGATGAGAAGGTCCAGCTTCTGGCATACTATTGTATAAAACTCAGATAACAAAATCAGACAGCTCGTATAGGAGCTGTCTGATTTTCAACATGTGGTGATATACCAATATTGACTTTCGATTAACATTGAGCTATGATATGCTTGCTGTGCAAACAGCTCAAAAAGCAGCTCAATATATAATTAAGGACTGATAAAAATGGCTAAAATTACAGCAAACGCACCTTGGAGAGACCACCTCGGTGAAGTACCGTTCACTCTCGATTATTTTCAGGGTTCTATGTATGATGCCGTTGCTGCTGTTGCAGAAAAGTATCCCGACAGCGTAGCATTCGACTTCATGGGCAAGTCCACTACATATAAAACTCTCATAAAAGAGATTGAAGAATGTGCAAAGGCGCTGAAGACCATCGGTGTCCGCGAGGGTGACAAGGTCACAATCGCGTTGCCGAACTGCCCTCAGGCAATCCAGATGTTCTATGCCGTGAACCTCGTAGGCGGCGTATGCAACATGATTCACCCCCTTTCAGCGGAGAAGGAGATTGAGTTCTATCTTAACGAGTCCGAAAGCGTGACCGCTATAACCCTCGACCAGTTTTACCACAAGTTCGAGAACATCCGCAAAAACACCAAGGTTGTAAATATCATTATCGCCAGCATCAAGGATGAGCTTTCCCGTCCTGTAAAGGCAGGATATATGCTCACCGAGGGGCGCAAAATCAAGAAAATCCCCCCTGATGCACCTGTCATCCGCTGGAAAGATTTTCTCAAGCTCGGTCGCTACTGCTTCTATAACTATAAGGTTCCGCACTCAGCCGAAGATCCCGCCGTCATACTCTATTCCGGCGGCACAACCGGCATATCCAAGGGCATACTGCTTTCAAACCTCAACTTCAACGCCCTCGGTCAGCAGGTAATAGCTGCAAACCCCATGTTCCGTCCCGGAGACAAAATGCTCGCCGCAATGCCTCTGTTCCACGGCTTCGGTCTCGGTGTCTGCGTTCACACCATGCTATCTCAGGGCGGCAGATGTATACTCATCCCCCGCTTCACTGCCGAGACTTACGCAAAGCAGATCGTAAAGTATAAATGCAACTTCATCGCCGGCGTCCCCACCCTCTATGAAGCGCTGCTCCGTCTGCCCAGCATGGAAAAGGCCGATCTCAGTTCTCTCAAGGGCGTATTCTCAGGCGGCGACAGTCTGTCTGTTGAGCTTAAAAAGAAATTCGATAAGTTCCTGTATGACCACAATGCAAAGATCCAGATTCGTGAGGGCTTCGGTCTGACCGAATGTGTTACCGCATCCTGCCTCACCCCGCCTCACATGGCCAAGGAAGGCAGCATCGGTCTTCCCTTCCCCGATACCTACTACAAGATAGTCGAGCCCGGCACAGACAGGGAGCTCCCCTACGGTGAAGAAGGCGAAATTCTCATAGCAGGTCCCACCGTTATGATGGAATACATCAAGCATCCCGAAGAGACCGCCAGCACACTCCGTGCCCACGACGACGGGCTCACATGGGTGTACACCGGTGATCTGGGCAGCATGGATTCCGAAGGCTTTGTATACTTCAAGGGTCGTGCAAAGCGCATGATCATATCCTCCGGATACAATGTATATCCCGCACAGCTTGAGAACATAATTGACGCGCACGAGGCAGTTCACATGAGCTGCATAATCGGTGTTCCCGACCCCTACAAGATGCAGAAGGTCAAGGCCTTTGTAATGCTCAAGGAAGGCGTTCCCGCCACCGATGCCACGAAACAGGACATTCTCGCATACTGCCGCAAAAATATCGCAAAGTATGCAATGCCCTATGACATTGAATTCCGCAAAGAGCTCCCCAAGACTCTCGTAGGCAAGGTCGCTTACCGCGTTCTTGAGGAAGAGGAACTTGAAAAAGAAGCTGCTGCAGTTAATGCGTAAACAAATGAGAAAAAAACAAGAACGCCCGCTTGAAGCGGGCGTTCTTGTTTTTGTCGGCGGTCGGTTAACACCGGCAAAGTAATTGGATCAAAAGAGAGAAATATGGAGTAGATAAAAAAATTGCTTTTGAACTTGTTTATCTTACGCTATTAATATATAATACATTGCAACAACACGCAAACGAATATATATCATATTATATATGATTTTTTGTAATACAGGTGATAATAATGACTCTTAATAAATACGACGCATTTCTCAAGGTTGTTGAGCTCGGCAGTATTTCAAAAGCTGCCGAAAGCATAGGCTATACGCAGTCCGCCGTAAGCCGTATGGTTGCCGACCTTGAGAGCGAGTGGGGGCTTAAACTTCTTCACCGCAGCCGCGGCGGGCTCTCCCTTTCCTCTGACGGAATTGTCATGCTGCCTTATATACAGCAGCTATGCACAAACTTCCGCAATATGCAGGAGCAGGCAAACGCTCTTAAGGGACTTGAAATCGGCTTTATCCGTATCGGCTCATGCTCCAGCGTTTCCACTCAATGGCTTCCCGGCATACTAAAGGCCTTTGAAGAGCAGTATCCTAAGATCGACTTTCAGCTCAAAAACATGGAGTACTCCGACACGGAAGAAGCTCTGCGGGCAGGTGAAATTGATTGCGGCTTCATCTCTGCACCATACGCACCGGAGATTGACTTCACCCTGCTCCGCCGCGACAGAATGCTTGCTGTTCTGCCCTCTGACCATCCGCTTGCCGATGCCGACTCATACCCACTGCAGAATCTGAGCTCTGAGCGATTTATAAAGCTCACGGATCAGGCTAACAATGAGGTATCCAAGGTACTGGCAAACCTGAACGCCCAGCTTTATGAACCTCTGCACATCTTCTGCGATGTAAACGATGACTATTCTATCATGGCAATGGTGGAAAGCGGTCTTGGTGTCAGCGTGCTTTCCGAGCTTGTAACGGGACGCATGCCCTTTGATATCAGGCTCAAGGAGTTTGACATGCCCCAGTATCGCGATATAGGCATTGCCGTAAGAAAAGGAGTCACCCCCTCTCCTGCCACACAGCGCTTCATTCAGGTCGTAATGGATTACTTCAAAAAATAAAAAATACCGATGGTGAATCCACCATCGGTTTTTTATTGTTTTATCGACAAATAAGTCCGCCGTTTTCTGCATCCACACAGATCGTATGACCTGCACGGATATCTCCGCCCAGTATTTCCCGGGCAATAAGGGTTTCAACGCTTGACTGCAGATAACGCTTAAGCGGTCTTGCGCCATAGACAGGGTCATAGCCGCGGTCGATGATGAGCTGTTTTGCGCTCTCGGTGATCTCAAGACCGAGCTCACGCTCGCTGAGTCTTACTCTCAGCGACTCAGTGAGGATATCCACAATGTGAGTAAGATTATCCTTGCTCAGGGGCTTGAAGCAAATTATCTCATCAAGGCGATTGAGAAATTCGGGACGGAATGAGCGTCTTAGCTCTGCCATGACCATTTCGCGCGCCGACTCCTCGATTTCGCCGTCATCTCTGATGCCTTCAAGAAGGTGCTGACTACCCAGATTTGAAGTCATAATTATAATAGTGTTCTTGAAGTCCACCGTTCTGCCCTGAGAATCGGTTATGCGTCCGTCATCGAGAATCTGGAGCAGAATGTTGAAAACATCGGGATGAGCTTTTTCAATCTCGTCAAAGAGCACCACGGAATAGGGCTTTCTGCGCACCGCTTCCGTAAGCTGACCGCCCTCATCGTAACCCACATATCCCGGAGGTGCGCCGATAAGACGGGAAACGGAAAACTTCTCCATATACTCGGTCATATCAATGCGGACGATGTTATGCTCATCGTCAAAGAGGCATTCGGCAAGACTTTTTGCAAGTTCTGTTTTGCCCACGCCTGTGGGGCCGAGGAACATGAAGCTGCCGATAGGCCGGTTGGGGTCTGCAATGCCTGCACGGGAACGCAGAATTGCTTCCGTGACCTTCTGCACCGCCTCGTCCTGACCGATAACGCGCTTGTGGATAATCTCGTCAAGATGGAGAAGCTTTTCCCGCTCGCCCTCCATAAGCTTCGCAACGGGGATTCCCGTCCACTTTGCAACGATGCCCGCAATTTCATCCTCGCTTACGGTATCGTGAACCATACTGTCGTTTTTGCGCTCCTCGCTTAGCTTTTCCGCCTCTTTCAGACGGCGTTCAAGCTCGGGAAGGTCGGAGTATTTCAGCTTTGCGGCCTTCTCATATTCGTACCTGAGCTGGGCGTTTTCAATATCGCCGTGCATACGCTCGATATCGCTCTTGAGCTTCTTTACCTCTTCAACGCTGTTTTTCTCATTTTCCCAGCGCGACTTTTTTTCATTAAACTCGTCCTTTAGATTTGCAAGCTCCTCGGCAAGCTTGGAAAGGCGGTCGGCGGAAAGTCTGTCCGTTTCCTTTTTCAGCGCCATTTCCTCAATTTCGAGCTGCATGATCTTCCTGCGCACATCGTCAAGCTCTGCGGGCATGGAATCAATCTCCGTGCGGATAAGCGCGCAGGCTTCGTCAACGAGGTCGATTGCCTTGTCCGGCAGGAAGCGGTCTGAAATATATCTGTTGGAAAGGCTTGCCGCGGCAACGATTGCGTTGTCGTGAATTCTTACGCCGTGGTAGACCTCATAGCGTTCCTTAAGTCCGCGAAGTATGGAGATTGTGTCCTCAACCGTGGGCTCGTCAACCATGACAGGCTGGAAGCGGCGTTCAAGTGCGGCATCCTTTTCAATGTATTTGCGGTATTCGTCAAGGGTGGTTGCGCCTATGCAGTGGAGTTCGCCCCTTGCAAGCATGGGCTTGAGAAGGTTTCCCGCATCCATACTGCCCTCGGTTTTACCTGCGCCGACTATGGTGTGCAGCTCATCGATGAAGAGAATGATCTCGCCCTCGGACTGCTTAATTTCCTGCAGCACGGCTTTGAGGCGTTCCTCAAACTCGCCGCGGTACTTCGCGCCCGCAATGAGCGCGCCCATATCAAGAGAGAATATGGTTTTGTCCTTAAGTCCCTCGGGAACATCACCGCGCACAATACGCTGGGCAAGGCCCTCGGCGATTGCAGTTTTGCCGACACCGGGTTCACCGATCAAAACGGGGTTGTTCTTGGTTTTACGGGAGAGGATACGGATCACATTTCTTATCTCCGTATCACGTCCGATTACGGGGTCAAGCTCCTGATTTCTTGCGCGCTCCACAAGGTCTGTTCCGTACTTTGTCAAAGCATCATAGCCGCTTTCGGGGTTATCGCTTGTGACGGGGCCGCTTTTGACCTTGGAAAGCTCATCGGTAAACTTTGCCTTTGTTATGCCGTGATCGGCAAAAATCCGCTTGATCACAGGAGTTGCGGCGGCAAAAATGCCTATCATAACATGCTCAACAGAGAGATATTCATCTCCCATGCTTTGGGCAGCTTTCTGTGCCGCTCCCATTGCCTTATCCGCCTCGCGGGAAAGATAAACATCGAAATCGCCGGACAGCTTTGGTAATGCGCGGATTGCCGAATCGAGCTCGGACAGCACCGCATTGCAGTCTACGCCCATCTTGCCGAACAGTGAGGGAATGAGTCCTCCGTCCTGATCAACCAGCGCATACAGGAGATGCTCGGGAGTGATGTACTGATTATTGTTTTCCTCCGCCATGTTCTTGGCGGTCTGGATAGTTTCAATGGTTTTCTGAGTGAAATTCTGTGCGTTCATAAAGATACCTCCTTAAATAAGGATATCTGCCCTCCTGAGAAGAGAGTAGTAGCAGGCTTCAATCTCGCGTGCATCGTAGCGTCCTGCAAGATAGCCCTTCATCATAGAGTCAAAAAGCTTGATATATTCCGAAATTACGCCCGCAAGCTCATCGGATGTGCAGTCGCGCTGAGGCAGCGCGATTGAGCGCACAAACTTTCCATCATACAGTGCGTAGTCGGGTGCATTCTCGCCGAGAAGAGGTCTGAGGTGCGCATCCTCAATGCTCTTCCACAGGCGGAAGAAATCCGTCATGGCATTAATAAGCGCAATTGACTGGGTTCGGAACACAACGGTCAGCTCGCCCAGTGCATCGCTGTCGCCACGGTAAAGCTCAACCTCGTATTTGACCGTCGGGCGGTATTTATACTCAAGTGAGCTCTTCATGGACATGGTCATGGCGTTAGGTGCAAAAAACGGCACCAGTTCCCGCGACGGGGTAAGCATTTCCTGAATAGCTGTGAATATATCGTTTATTCTGCGTTCGGGCGTTACCATACCGACCCGCTCCGCAAGAATCTGGTTAATAAGATTTGAGCGGTTTGTGCCGAGGCGATGGGCAAGCCGGTCCACCTCCGCAACTACTTCTTCGCTGAGCATAAGGCTGTAAAGCGTTTTTTTCATGTTCTCATACCTCTCTTTTCTTTATAATCCCATATTAGACTCGCTTTATTATTTTGTCAATAGTTTTATATAAATTATTTTACGAATTATATTCGGTGCAAAAGAAAATGGCAGGATATGTTATCCTGCCACTACTTATATATTTCAGCGCTGAAAAATGTTCTCCCCTTTTTGCTCTGTCCGCCCTCGGCACCGAGAGTGCCTTTTCCGCAGCCGCGCAGGGATATAATATCCCCCTCTTTTACCGAAGCATCCACCTTGAAGCATTGGGAATAGTTAAGACTTGCGTCGCCCGCGTTTATCTTGTCCGCCGCCACAGTTCGGGAGAGATTGAACATTCCCGCCACAACCGCGTCAAATCGTGCGCTCTTAACTGAAAAATTTATATGTTTTGTTTTTCTTTCGGGGGCTTCAACATTGTTGAACTCTATCTTTGAGGTCTTAACTCCGTAACGCCCTACCTTGTCAAGGCTGTCAAGGAGATGCCGTTCAACCGAGGGCAGGCAAAACACGCTTGCCGTATCGCCCTTTACCCAGATATCTCCCAGCCATTCACGTTTTATGCCCAGGCCTAAAAGTGCGCCCATATAATCCCGGTGTCCCGGCTCGCCGAAGCCTGCCTTAATCTTTATTGCGCAGATATACTCCGCGCCGTCGAAGGCTTCCTCCTCCATGTAAAACGGGAGAAAGAACGCAGCTTTTCGCTCGCAGTCGGCATGTCCGCCGAAAAGAAGCATTTTTACATCCCTGCCCTTTGCCCAATTGCTGAGTGCATACTGCTCAGCTGGGGTGAGGAATGCTGTTGCAGTAAGGCTCGCCGTGCGCTCACAGCGCTCCGCAAGGTCCTCCGCGCGCCTTAAAAGTTCATCGTTTTCCATTGTCCAAAAACTCCGTAATACGAGCCATTGTACTCTTAAGCTCGTTTATAAATTCCGTTGATGACATTCGCAGAACGCCCGAACGAAGAGCCGAAAGCCGAATGAGCGAGTCATTGGTAACGACACGGACGGAATAGTTTTTACCTATATCGTTGGCCAGCTTTTCAATGTACATATCGCCCGTCTCGCCCTCTTTGGTGTATACAATATGCACCTTTCCGCTGTCCGTTTTCTCGCCCTGATTTCCCGAAACCTTGTAGCCGTCAAACACCAGCACCAACTCGCAGTCGCGGAATGCGCGATAACTTCGCAAGGTGTCGATAAGATGAGTTCGCGCAAGCTCCAGATTATCCTTTGCAAGCTCACTCAGCTCGTCCCAGCCGAAGATTACATTATATCCGTCGACTATGAGATATTCCTTTTTCGTGGGGTGAAGTTCCGTGTTCTGCGTCTGCACATTAACGGGCTTAGTGTATTCTCTGCGGCGTATAGGGCCGAACTCGCGCTCCATAATCGCTTCAAGTTCTTTGTCGTCAATGCTGAAGTTGCGTGGACGGCAAACGGGTATCTCCGTCTTTTCCCTGCCGTAGCCCGTGTCAATGTGCATATAATCGCGGACTTCATTCCACTTTATGACCGTACCCGCTCCATGGGAGCAGAAAACAGAGTCGGGAGTGTTTTCAAGGTCGGCTTCGGGCTTATAATCAATTTCTTCAATCACCTTATCGGCGTTGTGGCAGGGCTTATAGCCTGCAAGACGGCAGGACAGTCTGCCCTTGCCGTGGGTGTAACCCATTATTTCCGATGCATAGCCGCTCATTTCCGAGACGGGTGCTATGCCCTCGAGCACCGACATTCCGTTATTGTCGGAGGGGGCTTCAAATTCGCCGCTCATGGCTCTTATATCGCTTATTGCTCTTCCTATAAGCTCCGGCGGAACTTCTATTCTGAAGGCATACCACGGCTCTAAGAGCACACTCTCCGCCTGCATAAGTCCCTGACGCACTCCGCGGTAGACAGCCTCGCGGAAGTCGCCGCCTTCGGTATGCTTTGCGTGGGCTCTGCCTGCCAGCAGACTAATTTTCATATCGGTTATGGGTGAGCCCGTCAGCACGCCGAGGTGCTGCTTTTCATATAAATGTGTGAGTATGAGATTCTGCCAGTTGCGGTCAAGGACATCCTCGCTGCAAACGGAATCGAATATCAGACCCGCACCCTCTTCCAACGGTGAAAGCTCAAGGTGTACCTCCGCATAATGGCGCAGGGGCTCAAAGTGGCCCACACCCTCGACGGGCTTCTTTATGGTTTCCTTGTACATAATGCCGCCATTGTCGATAGTAATATCCAGATCAAAGCGGTCTTTTATAAACTGCGTCAGCACCTGAGTCTGCACCTCGCCCATGAGCTGAATTCTTATCTCTTTCAGCTGTTCATGCCAGACTATGCGCAGCATGGGGTCCTCATCCTCGAGAACGCGGAGCTTTTTCAGCGCTGTCTGGGCATCGGCAGATTTAGGGAGATTTACGCGGTAGGACAGAACCGGCTCCAGCTCGGGTGCCGAGGAGTTTTTCTCCTTGCCTATGCCCTGACCCGTGTAGGTCGCGCTCAAGCCCTGCACCGCGCACACAGTTCCCGCTTCGACTTCCGTTACGGCCTCGAACTTTGCTCCGGAATAGATGCGAATACCGTTTACCTTTTCGCTTATGATATTTCCGTTTCTGTCTTCGTATTCAATGCTGTCCTTCAGCTTCAGCGTGCCGCCCGTTATCTTCATGCAGCTTAAACGGTTATTCTGATTATCGCGGATTATCTTGTATACTTTTGCGCCGAACACATCATCATACTTCGGCTGTTCGGCATACTTTTCAATAAGCTCAAGGAGCTTGTCAACTCCCTCGAGCTTTAGTCCCGAGCCAAATGCGCAGGGAAAGATTCTGCGCTGTCGGATAAGGCGCGAAATGCACTCATCGCTCAGGGCTTCACTCTCCATGTATTCCTCAAGCGCCCCTTCATCGCTCATTGCAATCGTTTCATAGTCAAAGGGCTTTCCGAAGTCTATGCAGTTTTCATCAAGGTGCAGGCAGACATCCTGCATCAGAGCGTTTTCATCGCAGGTGTTTATATCCATTTTGGTTATGAACAGAAATGTGGGAATACCATGCTTTTTCAGAAGCCGCCACAGCGTTTCCGTATGCGCCTGCACTCCGTCAGTACCCGATATTACAAGCACCGCATAGTCCATAACCTGCAGGCTTCGCTCGGTCTCCGCCGAGAAGTCCACATGTCCGGGCGTGTCGAGAAGGCACAGCTCGAGATTATCCGTCTTTAGCTGCGCCTGCTTTGAGAATATGGTTATTCCCCTCGCCCGCTCTATATCGTTTGTATCAAGAGCCGTGTCCTTGTGGTCAACTCTGCCGAGCTTGCGTATGCTTCCGCAGCTGTACATGAGTGCTTCGGAAAGAGTTGTCTTTCCGGCATCCACATGGGCAAGCACGCCGATTACTAATTTCTTCAATGTCTATACCAGCCAAACAAGTTTTTTACCATTATAATATACATCCGCATACTTTGGCAAACACAAAAAAAGACTCCCTGATTAACTCAGGGAGTCTTGAAATATTATTTATTTCTCATAACACTCTTCATGCGAAGGCCGTGGTCAAGGATACTCTTTCTGAGGCGAAGATTCTGCGGTGTGACCTCTAAAAGCTCGTCATCAGCAAGAAACTCCAGACACTGCTCAAGGCTGAGCTGCTTTGGCGGCACAAGACGAAGAGCCTCGTCAGAGCCGGAAGCACGGGTGTTGGTCAGGTGCTTGGTGCGGCAGACATTTACGGGAACGTCTTCGGACTTGGGGCATACGCCGACGACCATGCCGCCGTAAACCTTGGTGCCGGGGCTGATGAACATTGAGCCGCGCTCCTGAGCGTTCCATATACCGTATGCGACAGCCTCGCCGGTCTCGAATGCGATAAGCGAGCCGGTGTTGCGGCGTGCAATATCGCCCTTGT
>JAZLGD010000164.1:0-3019 GCA_045616105.1 Oscillospiraceae bacterium
TGCATATCATCGCTCACGCCGCGGCCGACTATACTGATTACATTTTCATATTTGTCGTGGGTAAGTCCGCAGCAGGGGGGAAGTGCGCTTTTGTCGGATATATCCGCAACCAGCGTGCCGCGGGACTTTTCAAAGCTGGACAGGGCAAGTATCTCCACATTGAATTTCATGGCGCATTCAACGGCGCGGGAATGCAAAACCTGCGAGCCGCCCTTTGCGAGAAGCAGCATATCGCCGTAATCGATTCTGTCCAGCTTTTTCGCGTCGGGAATGATTCGGGGGTCTGCCGAGTATATGCCGTCAACATCTGAATAGATTTCGCACCTGTCGGCGTTCAGCGACGCGGCGAGGGCAACGGCGGTGGTATCCGAGCCGCCGCGGCCGAGAGTTGAAACATCGTCGTTTTCGTTTATTCCCTGAAAGCCCGCAACGAGCACGATTCGGCCGCAGCCTATTTCGCGGAGTATCCGCTCGGGCTGTATGGAAAGTATTCTTGCTTCGCCGTGGTTGAGGTCGGTTTTTATGCCCGCCTGACGACCCGAGAGGGAAACGCAGTCCAGACCCATTGCGTGAAGCTGCATTGCCATGCGGGAGACCGAACTCAGCTCACCCGTTGAGAGCAGCGCATCAAGCTCGCGCTTCGGCGGGTTTTGGCTGAGCAGAGCGGCGGATGCAATCAGCTCATCCGTCGTATCGCCTCCTGCGGAAAGGACAGCCACAATATCTGCGCCGTTCTGTTTTGCTTCGGCGATTATCGCGGCGACGGCTTTTATTCTTTCAGCATCGGCAACGGAGCTTCCGCCGAATTTTTGTACTATAAGCATTAATCATCACCTGTATGTGAAAAAATGAAGCAGGGCTTTTGCCCTGCTTCATTGTATTCAGTCAGACAGTATTAAGTCCCTTTATCAGCCCGCCATTACATCAACGGATATAACACCGCGCACATCCTGAAGATTTGAAAGCAGCTCGTCGGAGGTTACGATCATGCGCTCGGTTACTACGGATATGGTGACGAGAGCCACGCCGTTTGCGGGGATGCTCTGGTTGATCGTCAGTATATTTGCTCCCGATTCGGGGAAAATAGAGAGAACCGCAGCCAGTGTGCCCGGTTTATCGTGGAGCTTTATATGGAATGTCATGATTTTGTCGCGTCTTAAATCGCGGAAAGGCTTTATGGAGTCCTTATACTTATAAAAAGCGCTTCGGCTCAGGTTGACCATATCAACCGCTTCCGCAACGGTCTTGGCTTCACCGGTTTCAAGCAGGGCTTTTGCCTCGGTAACCTTTACGAACACCTCCGGCAGAGCGCTGGCTTCAACAAGATAATACTTGGGATGATCTTTTGCCATAAGTTTTATCCTCCTGCGAAAGACTTTTGTCTTTATATTATAGCACGATGTGAAATCTTTCGCAAGAGCGGCAAAGAGAAAGGGAAGAGCAGTATGTTATTGGGAATAGTTTTCAGCATCATAGCGGGTATGGCTATGAGCGTTCAGGGCGTTATGAACACCCGTCTGGGAGAAGGAATAGGCAATATGGAGGCAAATGCCTTTGTACAGGGGACTGCCTTCGTCCTTGCGCTTGCCGTTTTGCTGTTTTACAGACAGGGCAGCTTTGCGCAGCTGGGCAGCGTAAACAAGCTGTATTGGCTTGGCGGAGCGCTCGGCATAGTGATTACGCTTACCGTTATGCTGGGGATTAAAAATCTGGGTACGACCCTTGCCATATCCATAATACTCATCTCGCAGCTCCTCGTAGCCGCTCTGATTGATGCTTTCGGGATCATGGGGAGCGAGAAGATTGCCTTCGGCTGGTCAAAGTATCTGGGCCTTGCGCTGATGACAGGCGGGATGCTTGTGTTCAAAGGGCTATAAAAAGAGATTGTTAATTTGTTGATAATGACACTTGACTTCAGTTGTTTTTGTTGTTAAACTGTACGCGTGCGAAAGACACACACATTGAATCAACCAAGAGAGGACAGAAAGACATCATGAAAATTGTAAAAAAGTACAATGAGACAAGTCTGGTCCTGCGCATTGTTATCGGTATGGTAATAGGCGCGGTTCTGGCACTTCTCATTCCCTCCGCATCCGGCATTGGCCTGTTCGGCACAATATTTGTCGGCGCTCTGAAAGCAATTGCACCTATTCTCGTTTTTGTGCTTGTTACCAGCGCTCTGGCACAGTCTAAAGAAAAGATGGGCAAGCAGTTCGGCACCGTTATCGTGCTGTACCTCGTTTCCACCTTTATGGCTGCAGTAGTTGCAGTTCTTGCAAGCTACATATTCCCCGTTGCAATCACCCTTACCGATGCAGCAACTGAGTCAGCTCCCGAAAGCTTCGCTTCTATCTTCGAAGGCCTGCTCGGCAAGATCGTTTCCAACCCCGTTGCTTCCATGGCAGAAGCAAACTACCTCGGAATTCTGTTCTGGGCAATCATCCTCGGTATGATGCTCAAGAAGTCCAGCGAAACCAGCAAGAAGTTCCTGGCTGACTGCTCCGATGCAGTTACCGCAGCAGTTCGCTTTGTTATAAACCTTGCTCCCTTCGGTATCATGGGCCTCGTTTTCGCTGCAGTTTCTCAGAACGGTCTGAGCATCTTCACCGAATACGGCAAGCTGCTCCTGATCCTTGTTAGCTGCATGGCAGTATCCGCACTTGTAGTTAACCCCATCATGGCAACAATCGTTATGCACAAGAACCCCTATCCTCTGGTATTCAAGTGCCTGAAGGAAAGCGGAATCACCGCATTCTTCACCCGCAGCAGCGCTGCAAACATCCCTGTAAATATGTCCCTGTGTGAGAGCCTCGACCTTGATCCTGAGTTCTACTCCGTTTCAATTCCTCTTGGCGCTACCGTTAACATGGCAGGCGCAGCAGTTACCATTACCGTTATGACCATGGCAGCTGTTCACACCGTCGGCCTGAACGTTCCCATTCCTCTGGCAATCCTGCTGTCCGTCATGGCTGCTCTGGGTGCCTGCGGCGCTTCCGGTGTTGCCGGCGGCTCCCTGCTG
>JAZLGD010000165.1:0-5621 GCA_045616105.1 Oscillospiraceae bacterium
CCCAGGATATGATCCAGCGCATATATCGTCACAACCGATTTTTTATGAGAAACGAGCGAATGAACGCCCTGAATTGCCGCATAGTCATCAAGAAGTCTCTGAACATGAGGCACAAGAGTGGTTGCAAAATCCGTTGGCTCAAGGCCGCGGTTTGAGCGTACAAAGAGCTGCTCACCCAACTCATCTTCCAGTGAACGGATTACTCGGCTTAGTCCCTGATGGGTCAGATAGAGCTTATCTGCCGCAGCTTGTATGTTGCGGCAATTATATACCTGCAAAAAATAATATAGCTGTTTCTGGTTCACAATAGTCCACCTCTCGGGCAGATTTTACCGCAACAGTTTTGTTGTGTCAACAGCCGTACTTGTTTCTTCCGAGCGGCATACGCAAATGTTAATATATTGTCAGAACCAACGGAAAACACTTTCAGGAGGACAAAAAATGAAATTTCAGCAGATTCGCAGCGCAACCATTAAAATAAGCTACGGCGGAAGAACCTTTCTGATTGACCCGTGGCTTTCCAAGGCACGCATAGCCGGATGTCTGGGCATTATACCCCTTATCTGTGCAATCAATCGCGGCGGCGACCCGAGAAAAAAGCCCATCATTGACCACTGTGCAACATGGAAAGCAGTTACCCCCAAGCACAAATGGACTATGGTACCTCGCAAGCCCCTGCCCATGTCTGTCGATGAAGTTAACGAGGGCGTTGACGCATATATCTGCACCCACACCCACATGGATCACATCGGTCTTTCTCCCTTTGGAAAGGCATGCGAAGGTCTGAACAAGTCGGTAACTATTCTGGCTCAGAACAAAGAAGATGCAGATTTTCTTGAGTATTCCGGCATGAAGGATGTGCGCATCGTTGAAGACAGTATCAGCTTCGGAGAAGCTGAGCTCATCAAGGTTAAGGCAATCCACGGAACAGAAACTCCCTGCGGAGATGCCTGCGGCTACATATTCCGCAGTCCCAACGAAAAAACGCTCTATGTCACCGGTGACACCGTATGGTGCGATACCGTCAAAGAAACCATCGAGAAGTATAATCCCGATGTTATCATCACCTACAACTGCGCAGCAGTGCTCGAGGGCTACGGCCGTCTGATTATGGATGACAATGACCTCTACGAAGTATATAAGGCTGCTCCCAATGCGACCATCATCGCAAGTCACATGGACAATGTTCCTCATGCCACACTTACAAGAAAGACCCTTTCCAAGAAGCTCAAGGAAAAGGGCATCGCTGACAAAATACGCATCCCCGCTGACGGAGAATGCTATTTCCTGTAAACAAAATACTTACTACAACAGACCGACCGTTCTTCACAGAACGGTCGGTCGTTTTTATTCTCAGTATTGATTAATCCCCCGCTTCGGGCAGACAGTGCATCTGCGTCTGACCGAGAACACGGAAGCCCTCCGCGGTCTTACTGAAGCTGCGAAGTCCGAAGTCCACTGCTCTGAGTTTAAGATAGAGCTTCAACGTGTCAAATTCCTTTCCTCCGAACTGGCTGGGATGGCACTTGCAAATTGATTCAAGCTGCTTTTTCAGATAGCCTGAGGTCCTGATATAGCGGTTCGGCTTTGCGGTCATATAAAAGGCTATCGCTTTTACATCAGCGCTCTCTGCGCTGTAGTGGCTCATTATCCCCTGATAAGGAGCAAAGCACGCAATCTGTCTTGCCGCTTTTCCCACGTTAAGATGGTCTGCATGGCACTCGCTTGTAACGCAGGGGTCGGGTGCAAGTATTACGTCAGGCTTAAACTCGCCCACTTCCCTTGCAACAGCTTCGAGGAGCTTTTGATTATCATAAAAACCGCCGTCGCTGAATCTGAGAAAGCGAATATCCTTTATTCCGAGATACTCCGCCGAAGCTTTCGCTTCCTCTTCGCGTATCTCTGCTACTTTATCGGAGGAAGTTCCCTTCGGCATATTTCCGTCTCCGAAACGGCCGTCCGTGCAGACAAGAAATCTTATCTGTTTACCCTCTGCGGCGAGCTTTGCCGCCGAAGCTCCCGCGCCTATCTCAATGTCATCGGGATGAGGGCCGATGAACAGATAGCGCTGGAAGGGCTCCAATTCGGGAGCGGGTGCCGCAATGCGGATAATATGTTTTAACAAGCTCATTTTCTGCCTCCGTGCTTTATGTAATGACAGTTCCCCTTCAGGTGTTATATTATATCATGCCTGTACATCAATAGCCACAAAAGAAAGTCCTGATTTTTTAATTGTTTTTCTGTCTGCACTTGAATTGTTTCCCGAAATTTTATAACATAGTATTCAGAATAAAAACGCGAAGACTGAGAGGCGATATTATGCAGAAAAACTATCCCGAACTCGGAATACTGTCGGCTTCACAGATCTGGGGTGACGAAGCTTCTTCTCCCCTCGGAATTTTTGATAAATACACCGCAGAGTGCATCATAACCGATCTTGCTGTAGTTACGGGTTGCGACCTCGTTGCATCCGGTGATTCCACACGCCGCGGCTGGAGCTACACTTCAACACCCATGGGCAAATGGGCAGCCTTTGTTCTGAGTGGCAGCGGTGAAAAGACCGAAAGCTACCGAAAGCGTCACGACGGCGCTGTCCGCCCTTGCTTCAGGAGTGAGGAACTCTTCTCGTCGCTCTCTGACGGCAAAAGCAGCGATGAAGCCTTCACGGTAATGTACGGCGAATATCCGCAGTCTGCCGCAGATGCCGTTACCGCAGCGCAGCTCAACAAAGCGCAGAGAAACGGCACCCTTGCTCTGACTGGCAAGACCTACACTTTCTGCGGCAACACGTTCAAGGAAAAGCAGAACCACAAGTTCATTGAAAAGTATGAGCTTGTAAATCAGACATTCACCGTTGAAGAGCTTCACGATGTTATGGCCGCAGGCATGACATTCCAGTCATACGGTGAAAAGCTCAGACATGGTGACGAGAGCATGTCCGAGGATTTTCTCCCCGAGGAAATCTCGGAGTATTCCTACAACGGCGAAAAATATATATGTATTGAATCAAGACCCAAGGAGCTGAGCAAAAAGTTTACGCTCTCAAACGGCATTCAATATCTCCCCGGAGATGCAGTCTGGATTAAGGTTGAGCCGGTTGCATGGTATGTTGACGCAAAGGAAAAGCTGTTCGTCTCCGAAAAGTGCCTGATTTCGGGTATAAGGCTTCAGAAGCGCACAACAATTAATAAGTTCAGCTTCGCCGACTGCGAGCTTAACCAGTATCTGAACTCATATATGGCTCACGACTTGTTCGAAGTGTCCGCAGTTTCCGACATAAGCTCCGGGCAGAAGAAGTCTGCCGTCAACACAAATCCCTACGGCTTCGATTTTGCCGAAGCCAGCGAAGAGGATATAATACGCGGCTGCATCGAAAGCGGCGTTCCCGTATTCCTCCACGGCGCTTCCTCCGAGGGCAAGAGCGCACGAGTAAAGCAGATCGACCCCGACTGCGTAATCATATACATGAGGAACGCAACTCCCGACAGCCTTAACGGAAAAAGCATCGTTAATCAGAGCACGGGCGAGATGACGGATATTAAGCCGACATGGCTCAAAAAGCTGGAGGCGATTTGCGAAAAAGAGCCCGATAAGCACCATGTAATTTTCTTTGATGAGCTTACAAACGCACTGCCCAGCATTCAGGGCAGCGCCTTCAACATAGTTCTGGACCGGGAAGTTAACGGCATGTGGAAGCTTCCCGAAAACGCGCGTTTAGTGGCTGCAGGCAACGAGCTTAACGATTCTCTTGCTGCATATCAGCTTGCCGAGCCGCTGTTCAACCGCTTTGCCCATGTTTACATACACACGGAGCTCGATGCGTGGCTCAGATGGGCCGCCGATAATTGCATACATCCCTCAATCTATGCCTACATTGCATGCAACAACGGCGCTCCCCTGCGAAGCGAATATGACGGACATCTTCCCAACGCAGACCCGCGCAAATGGGAAATGGCTTCAAAAATTCTTTACTCAACAGGCAGACCCGAAATGATAAGATGCCTTGTGGGCGAGGACATTACCGCAGACTTCTGCAGCTTCTGCAAAATGCGCATCGTCACTCCCGAGGAGGTCATAAACGGTCTTAAACCCGAGGACTGCGATCTGAGCGAAACCGAACTGAAAAACAGCGTTCTCTGCCTTTCTCAGGTAGACGCCGAACATATGCCTCAGATACGCGAATTTGTGAAAGCTCTCGGCTATGAGTATTGCGCTTCCTTCGACAACGCATGGGCTCATAACGAGTATTCCCGACTTGAAGTAATCGCCGCACTCAGGCGCATGGAGAGAGCCGATGGCTAACAGATATTCCCCGAGTTTCCCCGAACTGTTCGGAAGGCTGTTTGCTTTTCTACTGAAAAATCGCAGCTTCGGCGCAGAGAAAGAATCCACGGGCAAAAACGGCAACCCTCCCGCAGATAAATATTTCTCTCTCATGCTGGGCGAATTTTTCAATTTACTTGGAAACCGCGACAGCGAAAACGAAATACCCCGCGACTCGGACAGCGCGGATAATCGCTCAGTCTTTGACTCAAACCCCATGCTTGACCTCCTTAAGAAGCACGAAAAAGCCGACACCCCCGACATGCACGATGACGAAAACGGCAAAAGCCATGTCACACGGCAAAGCTCGGAGTACGGTGAAAAGCTGTCGGACACAGAGGGCGATAAGGGCGGAATAAAAGCAGAGTCAGCGGAGGACGGAGAAGAGAGCTTCAATGGAAAAAGCGATACCAAGCTGGGTCATACCAATCAGCACAGCCGGGTATCTGCAAAGCTCAGCTCTGTTGTAAGCGAGGCCGATGTTCCCGAGTATGTCGTATTCGACGAAATCGGTCAGGCAAAACAGATTATCGACTGGCGCAGAATACTGCGTCAGAACGCAAACTACGAGGTTGACTGGTCTTACAGAAACGCAGTGGTTGAAGACGGAATAGTCCGCCCGACTCTTGAATCGGTTTCAATCGCCCAGACAGAAATACTTCTCGACACAAGCGGCTCTATTGATGAGCCTCTTCTCAAACGCTTTCTGCAGGAGTGCAGAAACATTCTTCCTTATTCAAGAATACGCGTCGGCTGTTTCGACACTCAATTCTACGGATTTAAGGACATAAAGACTCCGAAGGACCTTGAAGACATGGTCTTTGAAGGTCGCCACGGCACAAGCTTTACCGCCGCGCTGAACGCCTTCTCCGGCAGAGTTGACAACCGCATCATTTTCACCGACGGTGAGGCAAGCATGCCCTCAAAAAGAATGGATGTAATCTGGATCGTCTTCGGTGGAAAGAAGATCAGCCCCAACGGAGGCAGGGTTTTCTATGTTGACGATGAGCTTCTTGAGAAGATGAAAAACGGCAGATAAAACCAAAAGACTTCCGACTTTTTGGTCGGTAGTCTTTTTACAGTTATTTTCGGTTTTTAGGGGTTTTCCACTCTTGCGAGGAAGAACTCTCTCTTTTCCGGTGTGTCCAGAACGCGGACGGGCTTTGTCTGATGCTCAAGTCCGCCGCCCTGAAGCTTGAAGCGGGTATACTCGGCATGGCTGCCGGGCTTAGAGATATACAGCTTAAGGGGAGCAAGGGTATTGCTTTCAATATAGTCGGCGTAAATCATATTGACAT
>JAZLGD010000166.1:0-18268 GCA_045616105.1 Oscillospiraceae bacterium
AACAAAGCTTATTTGCGGCATGGTTATGATACTTGCCATACTGACACCGCTTATGGATATAGACTTCTCAGAATATTCAAAAATGCTGACAAAATACAGCGACAGAGCATACGAGCTTACTGAAAGTGCAGACGAATATGAGGACAAATTGAATCGGACATTCATAGAAGATAAATGCGCCGCATATATTTTGGACAAAGCCAATAGCTGCGGCGCACAGCTTGATTCTGTTTCAGTATCGGCTGAGTGGAGCGTTGAAGGGTACTGGTATCCTGTGTCGGCAGATATCAGATATAACTGTACTGATGAACTTAGACGTGCGGTATCATCTTCAATTGAAGCGGAACTGGGAATAACAAAAGAAAGGCAGACATGGACATATGGCTGATGTCAAGCGTCAATTCGGAAAGCTTTCAAAGTATAAATATCCAATACTGGTTTTCTTGCTGGGCATGCTTCTTCTACTTATGCCAAGCAGCCGTAAAAGCGAGGAAAAAACAAATGCGACAGATGAAGAAAAGCGCTTTGAATATGTTCTGGAAAACTCTGAGGGAGTAGGGAACGCTTCCGTGCTTATATCCGATGAAGGCGTTGTTATCGTCTGCGACGGTGCTGAAAACTCAGGTGTTAAACTATCAATTCTCAAAGCCGCGGAAGTTTTTACGGGCTTTTCATCTGACAAAATTGAGATACTCAAAACTGCTACATAATATGGGGAGGCAAATATGAAAAAAACGAAGAGGAACATAATGGTGGTCACGGTACTTCTGTTCGTGTGTGCGGCAATATACTTAAACTGGTCATATAACAACAGTTGGGGCAAGGCAGACACAGCAATGGTTGAAGCAGAGGATGCGGCTATGGAGGCGGCAGAGGAGGCATATAACGAAACAAACAGTCTAAGTGAAAAAGCATCAAGCTATTTTGCCGATGCGAGACTGAACCGTCAGGTCTCCCGTGATGAAGCACTGGATTTGCTTGAGAGCACGGCAGAAAACAAGGACGCTTCTCAGGAAACAATAGATTCGGCAATGAAATCAATATCAGCAATGGCAAATTACTCAATGCAGGAAACCCAGCTTGAGAATCTGCTCATCGCAAAGGACTTCGCCGATTGTGTTGTATATATGACAGATGATGCTATAACCGTTGCAGTGCCAGCACCGGCGGAGGGGCTCAGCGAAGCCTCGGTTGCCAGAATCACGGAAATGGTGACCAGTGAAACTGGATACACCGCAGCGCAGCTCAATGTAATTGAAATATCGTACTGAAAGGCAGGATTTTTCCTGCCTTTTGTTATTTTTAAGCTTTATTTTTTAGCTCATATGTGGTAAAATATCATGAAAATATTTTGGAGGCACAATTATGAGCGATAATTATATCAGCTATAAAGAGGGCAACGGCAGCATCAACATCTCCGAAGAAGTTATTTCTACCATGGTGCGTACAGCCATTACCGAGATAGATGGAGTTGCGGCAATTTCCAACACTGTCGGCTCCGAACTCGCCGAGCTTATCGGTATTAAATCCACAAGCAAAGGCATAAAGGTTGAGATTGTTGAGGATACCATTAAGGTTGACGCAGTTATTCTCGTTAAGTACGGCGGCAATATTATAAACGTTGCCAAGAATGTTCAGGACTCCGTAACCGAAACTGTTCAGTCCGTTACAGGCATTGAAAAGGCCGAAGTCAACATTCATGTTTCCGGCGTTGTATTTGAAAAGTAAGGAGCTTTATTTATGAAAAGAACAACAGCCAGAGAGATAGCTGTTCAGCTTGGATTTTATGCAGCTCAGAGCGAAAAAAGCGCCGGTGAAATCATCGAAGAGTTTTTCAATGAGGAATACTTTGCAACGCTTGCTCAGGAGGATGAGCTTTTTGCTGAATACCCCGATGAAGCAAGTAAAGAGTATATAATCCGCCTTGCAACCAATATGGATGATTATCGTATTCAGATAGACAAGTATATTGAGAAGTATGCACAGGGCTGGAAAGTAAACCGCATTTCAAAGACTGCCATGGCTGTATTGCGCTGCGCTGTATGCGAAGTTCTCTACATGGACGATATCCCCAATGCCGCCGCAATTAATGAGGCAGTTGAGCTTGCCAAGGGCTATGACGAAGCGGAAACCGTGTCGTTTGTAAACGGTGTTCTTGGCGGCTTCATGCGCGGCGAATTCGGCGAGGACACTAAAGACGATGAATGAAAGAACTCTGACAGTATCGGAGCTAAACAAAATAGTTAAAACACTCATAGACTGCGAGCCGCTTCTTAATAACGTAGCGATCCGCGGTGAGCTTTCAAATTACAAGGTTTACCCATCGGGTCATCACTACTTTACCCTTAAGGATGCGGAAAGCAGTCTGAGATGTGTTATGTTTAAAAGCAGTGCATCAAAGCTGCGCTTTCATCCCGAGAGCGGCATGGGTGTTACTGCTTTTGGCCGTATATCCGTGTTCCCGCGTGACGGCGCATATCAGCTTTACTGTACCGATTTGATACCAGAGGGTACGGGAGATTTGCAGATAGCGTATGAGCAGCTGAAGGCTAAACTGAATGCCGAAGGGCTTTTTGATAATGCCCATAAGAAGCCACTGCCTCAGTTCCCGCAGAAAATTGCGATCATTACATCATCTGCAGGCGCAGCAGTACATGATATGATAAGAATTCTCGGACATCGCTGGCCTATGACAAAGGTAGTGCTGCTTCCCGTGAGAGTCCAAGGTGTCGAAGCGCCTCCCGAGATTGTCGGCGCAATAAGATACGCGAATAAATATAAGGTTGCAGACCTCATAATAACCGGGCGCGGAGGCGGATCAATAGAGGATCTTTGGGCATTTAACGATGAACGTGTTGCAAGAGCAATCTATGAATCTGAGCTGCCTGTAATATCCGCAGTAGGGCACGAACCGGATGTAACGATTTCTGACTATGTTGCTGATGTACGCGCCTCAACTCCGTCAAATGCGGCTGAGCTTGCCGTTCCTGATATCAATGATATCCGCGAACAGCTTGAAAGCCTTGATATCCGTCAGAATCAGGCTGTAAGAAAGCAACTTTCGCGTATGAGGACAAAACTTGACGATATAAAGTCAAGGCGTGTTTTGCAGAATCCCATGACCTATGTGGATTTAAAGCGTTCCGAGCTTGACTATGTACGTGACAGACTTATTGCTGCGGCTGACAGAGTTAATGCAAAAAAACGAAATGACTTTGTACGTCTTGCCGCTTCTCTTGATGCTATGAGCCCCCTGAAAGTGCTTGGAAGAGGATATTCAATCGCGACAGACAAAAACGGCAATCTTGTTCGCAGCGTAAGCAGCGTTTCAAAGGACGATAAATTAAGACTTTGCGTAAGCGACGGCGTTATAAAGTGCAGGGTTGAAGAAAGAGAGGCATATGCAGATGAATGAGAAATTAGGATTTGAAGAGTCTATAAACCGACTTGATGAAATAGTACGCAGCCTTGAGAAGGGCGACGCTCCTCTCAGCGAATCCCTCAAGCTTTTTGAAGAAGGAACGAGCCTTATTTCAAATTGCGATAAGCTTCTTTCCGAGGCGGAGCAGCTTGTTGTAAAACTCAAGAAAGGATCGGACGGCGAGCCCGTTGAGCTTCCGTTTGAAAGCGCTGAGTAATGAACGCTAAAGAGTATAAAGAGCTTATTGACAATGAGCTTACAAAATATTTCAGAAACAAGAATATGCCCTTTGACGGTCTGCTTGAATCCATGGATTACAGTCTTACAGCAGGCGGAAAAAGAATAAGAGCAATACTTGTATTGGAATTCTGCCGTATAAGTGGCGGCGATATGAATAAAGCGTTGCCCGTTGCCTGCGCCATCGAAATGCTCCATGCATATAGCCTTATACATGACGATCTGCCATGCATGGATAACGATGACCTGCGCCGTGGAAAGCCCACAAATCACGTGGTTTACGGTGAATGCACCGCTGTTCTTGCGGGCGATGCTCTCCAAGCAGAAGCATTCGGAACAATTCTTCGCAGCGAGCTTCCGGCTGACGCAAGAGCAAACTGCGCTGAAATTCTTGCCGGTGCGGCAGGCATTGACGGCATATGCGGCGGTCAGTTCCTTGATATGATAGGTGAGGGCAAAATACTCTCCGAGGATGAGCTTAATGAAATCAACAGCCGCAAAACAGGTGCACTTCTGATTGCGGCATGTCAGATGGGCGTTGCCGCTGCCGGTGGAAGCGAAGAAAAGCTCGATGCCGCAGCTCAGATAGGTGCGGCGCTCGGTCTTGCGTTCCAGATTCGCGATGATATGCTGGACGTTATCAGCACCACTGAAGAGTTGGGTAAACCAATTGGCTCCGACGCAAAAGAAAACAAAAATACTCTTATGGCAATCTACGGTGCTGAAAAATGTTCAGACATGATTGAAAAGCTTACAAACCGCGCAAAAAGTATTATTTCCGAGAGCTTTGACAACTCAGAATTCCTCTGTGATTTTGCAGATTCCCTTGTAACAAGACTTAATTAAATAATGAATAAATTTTTAAAAGCGGTGAATATTCTTAACTTTGTTATTGTAATATTCTCCGCTTTTTGATATTATACACTTGCGTATTATGCACATAATTATAAATAAAATTCAGAGGCTTAATCTTGAGAATATTAGATAGAATAAATTCATCAAATGACATAAAGAATCTCGCCGTAGATGAACTTGAACCGCTATGCGCTGAGATCAGAGAGCACATTATTAATAATGTCTCAAAAAACGGTGGGCACCTTGCTTCAAATCTGGGCTCAGTTGAGCTGACTGTTGCTTTGCACCGCGTTTACGATACAAGCAAGGACCGCATTGTATTCGATGTTGGTCATCAAAGCTATGCACATAAGATTATAACAGGACGCAGAGATGCGTTTTCAACTTTGCGTTGTCACGGAGGACTCTCCGGATTTCCCAAGCCTTATGAAGCTGATGATGATGCCTTCATAGCTGGGCACGCTTCAAACTC
Source organism: Oscillospiraceae bacterium (assembly GCA_045616105.1). GTDB lineage: Bacteria > Bacillota > Clostridia > Oscillospirales > Oscillospiraceae > F23-B02. The sequence goes on from JAZLGD010000166.1 coordinate 4,986, forward strand.
TGTATCGGTTGCACTTGGAATGGCCAGAGCAAGAACTCTCAAGAGCGAGAATTACGATGTGGTCGCAGTAATCGGTGACGGTGCTCTGACGGGCGGACTTGCATATGAAGGCCTTATCAACGCCGGCGGCAGTGACGAACCAATGGTTATCATTCTTAATGATAACGGTATGTCTATAAACACTAATGTTGGCGGTGTCGCAAAGCTATTATCAAGAGAACGTTTAAAGCCTGCATACTTCAACTTTAAGCGCAGGTATCGTGAGATACTTGAAAACCGCCCTTTGATATACAATACAAACCATAGGATTAAGGAAGCTATAAAAAAGCGCGTGCTTCCCGCGAATATGTTTGACTCAATAGGTCTGTACTATCTTGGACCTGTAGACGGACATGATATCAATCAGTTGGAAACAGTTATTGCGTGGGCAAAAAACCTTAGAGTTCCTGTATTGGTTCATGTTATTACCGAGAAGGGTAAGGGATGCAAATATGCCGAAGAGCACCCCGACAAATACCACGGTGTAGGCAAGTTTGATCCCGTAACAGGCGAGTTGGAGCCTGCTAAGGCATGTTTTTCATCGATATTTGGCGATAAACTTTGCGAAATTGCAGGTAATAACAAAAATGTTGTAGCAATCAGCGCAGCAATGTGCAGCGGTACCGGTCTCAACAAGTTTGCTGAGAAGTACCCGCAGCGATTTTTCGATGTAGGTATTGCAGAGCAGCAGGCTGTTGCGATGGCTGCAGGTATGGCAAAGCAGGGGAGTGTGCCCGTAGTTGCCATATATTCAAGCTTCCTGCAAAGAGCATATGATATGCTCATACACGATGTATCTCTGCAAAACCTGCATGTGGTTTTCTGCGTTGACAGGGCGGGTCTTGTCGGAACTGACGGCGAAACTCATCACGGAGCTTTTGATATAAGCTATCTCTGTTCAGTTCCCGGAATGCAGTTGCTGTGTCCTTCAAGCTTTGCCGAACTTGAAACGGTGCTCTGCAAGGCTATCTGCGAGATGGACGGCCCGGTGGCAATTCGCTATCCGCGCGGCAGCGAAGGCGAGTATAAGGATAATGCAGCGGATAAAAGCATTGTCCTTGGTTCAGGTACGGATATTACTATTGCTGCATACGGAACTATGATAAATACCGCACTTGAGCTTTCCGAAAAGCTGAAAGCCGAAAAAGTTTATGCGGATGTAATAAAAATTGGCAGAATAAAACCTTTGGACTGCAAGCCGGTTATCGAATCGCTCAAGAAGACCGGCAAGCTTATAATTGCCGAGGATGTATGTGATAGTTCGTGCGTCGGTAAGCAAATTCTCGCTAAGGCTGTTATTGAGGGCGTTGAGATTAAAGGTGCTGAGCTCTGCAATCTCGGCAACGGTCTTGTAACTCATGGCACGGTTGAAGAACTCATGCGTGACTGCGGACTCGATGCCAACAGTCTTAAAGAAAAAGCATTATCTCTCGTAAGAGGTGCAAAGTGAAAAAAATCAGACTTGACCAGCTCGTTTTCGACCTTGGCCTTACCGAGAGCCGTGAACGCGCTAAAACTACAATAATGAGTGGCCTTGTGTTCGTCAACGGCCAAAGAGCAGATAAGCCCGGTATGCAGATTTCTCCCGATGCAAATGTTGAAGTACGCGGAAACGCGCTCCCTTATGTCAGCCGCGGTGGCTTCAAGCTTGAAAAGGCTTTGAAGGTTTTTCCTATTAATGTTGAGGGAAAAACCTGCATTGACTGTGGCGCATCCACAGGCGGTTTTACTGATGTTCTGCTTAAGAATGGAGCTGCCAAGGTTTATTCTGTTGATGTTGGTTACGGTCAGCTTGCATGGAGCTTGAGACAGGATGAACGCGTTGTAAATATGGAGCGCACTAACATACGCTATATCACAAACGAGCAGATTCCCGAGGCTCTGGATCTTGCGGTCATGGATCTTTCATTTATATCCATAAAGCTTGTGCTTCCCGCAGTTTGTATGCTTCTTAAGGACGGCGCAGAATTGGTATGCCTAATTAAACCTCAGTTTGAGGCAGGCCGTGAGGAAGTGGGCAAAAAGGGTGTCGTAAGAGATAAAAACGTGCACCTTGCGGTTATTGAGAGTATTTTAAATTTCGTTCCCGAAATCGGCATGACGGTTATGGGGCTTGACTATTCGCCCATAAAAGGCCCGGAAGGGAATATTGAATACCTTTGTTATTTGAAGAAGGGAAGCTTCGAAGCGGCAATTGTTGATCCGGAAGCCGTCGTTGAAGCTTCGCACGAAGTGCTTTAAGCGGCTTTGGAGGAAACTGTAATGGGCCTTGTTGTTATTTGTCCGAATCCTTTTCGGGATATCGGCCTTGAACTTACAAAAAAATCAATAGAACTGCTCAGCGCAGCAGGACATAAGACCGCGGTTTGCCCGGTTTTTGGAAGTAATGAGCCGGGTGCAATCCCTGATGATGTTGAAACCGTAACATGGGATAAGGTTGCAAAAAGCGCATCCCTCTTTATTGTAATCGGCGGTGACGGTACAGTTTTGAATACTGCGCGTTCGCTTGACCATTCATCAACACCGATACTTGGCATAAATCTCGGTACAAAAGGCTTTATGGCATCGCTGGAGCCTGAGGATATTGAGAAAATACTTGATGCCGCAGCAGGTGAATATGTGTCGAGCCTACGTATGATGATTGACGTTCAGCTTGTACGGCATGGCGAGATTATTCATTCAGGCTGCGCGCTCAATGATGCGGTGATACACGGTATGGGTGACTGTATTAAGCTCACAGCATGGTGCGATGGAGACAGAATTGTCAGCTTTTCCGGCGATGGAATTGTTGTTGCAACGCCTACGGGCTCTACCGGCTATTCAATGTCTGCCGGCGGTCCTATTGTCGAGCCTGAAGCAAAGAATATTATAATTTCACCGATCTGCGCACATGAGATCGGAGCAAAGAACTTTGTTTTAAGCGCCAAGCGTATGGTATCGGTAAAAGCAGAGAAAATCCACGATAGACGTGCCTACCTCTCAATTGATGGTGACAAGGGCATTGAAATAATAAATGACGATATTGTTATTGTTCAGAGATCACAGAAGTTTGTAAATCTCATCAACATGGGAACAAGAAGCTTTTATGACCAAACGTTCGATAAGCTTTTATACAAAAACATTTAAGGAGGGCTAAGCTTGAAAACTTCAAGACAGGGTGTCATTCTGCAGATTATCGCCGAAAACGACATTGAAACACAGGCTCAGCTTATTAAGGCGCTTGCCGAACGCGGTGTGAGCAGCACTCAGGCAACCTTATCCCGCGATATAAAAGACCTTCAGTTAGTTAAGGAGCTCGGCGAAAACGGAAAATACCGCTATGTTGTCAGTGGAAAATCCAAGAATACCGATCATGAGGCAAGACTCAGAAAGATTTTCCGTGAAAGTGTTACTTCGTTCTGTGTAGCACAGAATTTAATAATTATTAAAACCCTTCCCGGACTTGCTTCAGCAGCGTGCTCAACGCTTGACACAATGCACATTGAAAACCTTGCCGGAACGCTTGCCGGCGATGATACTGCTTTTATCGCAATGAAGGACAGCGAATCTGCGGAACATTTCAGCAAGATGATTGAAGACATGATGTAATTACATCAGGGATTATTTATGCTTAACGAGTTACACATAGAAAATATTGCCGTTATAGAAAAAGCGGATATAGAATTTCATAATGGCCTAACCGTTTTGACAGGCGAAACAGGCGCCGGTAAATCTATCATTGTTGACTCTTTAAATGCGATTTTGGGTTCAAGAACCAGCAGAGAGATTGTCAGAACGGGCGCTGATAAAGGTCTTGTTTCTGCTGTTTTTGAAACAAAGCTTGCCGATGATTGGTGCAGGGAAAACGATATTGAGCCTGAGGAAGAGCTGATAGTAACAAGAAGAATCAGTGCCGACGGAAAAAGCAGCTGCAGAGTGTGCGGTGTGCCTGTATCGGTTTCACAGCTCAGAGAGCTCGGGGCGCTTTTGCTTGATATTCACGGACAGAACGACGGAAGACAGCTCATGGACGAAGCATGTCATATGTCATATCTGGACGGATTCGGCACTTACACGGAGCTAATTGAGGTTCATAAGGAGAACTTCGCCGCATATAAGGCCTGCCGGAAGGAGATTAAGCGTCTGAGCATGGACGAGATTGAAAAATCGCGTCTTGCCGAAAGCCTAAAATATCAGATCGAGGAGCTGGAGAACGCTAATCTTAAGGCAGGGGAAGAGGATGAGCTTTCTGCAAAGCGCGATATACTCAGAAACTCCGAAAAGCTTACCGAAGCCGTTGATTCTTCGTATAATGCACTCTATGGCGGTGATGAGAATGCGATATCTCTGGCCGATGAGGCGGCGGCACTTATGAACAGAGCAGCAATGATAACAGATGAACTCAGCGAGGTATCATCGATAATCGAAAACGCATCTTCGCTCCTGTTTGATGCTGCCGAGCGCATCAGAGATTTCCGCGACAGTCTTGATTTCTCACCCGATGAATATGACAATATTGAAAGCAGACTGGCACTATTGAAAAAGCTTCGCAGAAAGTACAATATGGATGAGGCTCAAATGCTCGAACATATTGACGTATGCCGTAATAAGCTTGATGAGCTTGAATACTCTGATGATATGCTTATTAAGCTGAACAAAGAGCTCGAAAAGCACATTGAAAGCTGCAGAAAGTCCGCGAAAGCACTTTCGGATGCGCGAAAGTCCGCGGGACTCAAGCTGGAAAAGCGCATAACAGACGAGCTGCGCGAGCTCAGTATGCCGTCTGTCAGGTTTAAGGTTGGCATAGAGCCGCTTGATAATGATATCGGCTTTGATTCAACCGGCGGTGATGATGTACGATTCCTCATCTCAGCGAACGCAGGTATGGAGCTTGGCAGAATAAGCAAGGTAGCCTCAGGCGGCGAACTTAGCCGAATAATGCTGGCAATGAAAACCGTATTCTCAAAAAATGATGCAGTTGAAACACTCATATTCGATGAGATTGATACGGGCGTTTCGGGTATCGCAGCGCAGAGAGTCGGTGAAAAACTGTCAGACCTTTCGGTCGGCAAACAGGTCCTTTGCATAACGCATTTACCGCAGATTGCCGCTCTTGCGGATAATCACAACCGAATTATTAAATCTGAACGCGGCGGAAAGACCTATACCGAGGTTGAAGACCTTGACCGAAATGGCAGATGCGAGGAGCTGGCACGACTTTACGGCGGTGATAATATCACAGAACTTGCACTTGCAAGTGCCGAAGAACAGCTTCAGAATTCTGATAAGTATAAGTTGACAAGAATACTATAATTATATATAATCACTGAGTTTTCAGGAGGCACAATGGATATTAAGGAATTAGCGAACAATTATCATATTGCAGGTTACAATTGCGCACAGTCGGTTCTGTGTGCCTGCGCAGAATACACGGGTCTTGATGAAAAAACTGCACTTGCCGTGTCTGCCGGCTTCGGCGGAGGACTTCGCTCAGAAGAGATCTGCGGTGCAATTTCAGGTGCTGTTATGGCACTTGGGATGGCATTTCCCTTCAATGACAGCAATAATGCTGAAGCTAAGGACAAAATTGCCGCGCTCGCAAAAGAATGTGTTGCGGCAGGTAAGGAAAAATTCGGCTGTTTGCACTGCAGAGAATTAAAAGGGGATAAGTCAAAATGCCCTTACTATATCGGCGAAATGGCCGCACTCGCAGAAGAAATGATTAAAAATAATAAGTAATACAGGAGACATATCATGGGAATTTATGAAGAACTCGTTGCCCGCGGACTTATTGCTCAGGTAACAAACGAAGATGAAATCAGAGAAATGGTCAATAACGGCAAAGCAACATTCTATATTGGTTTTGACTGCACCGCTGATTCTCTGCATGTCGGACACTTCATGGCACTCTGCCTTATGAAGCGTCTGCAGATGGCAGGAAATAAGCCCATCGCCCTTATCGGTGACGGCACCACCCTCATTGGTGACCCCTCCGGCAGAACCGATATGCGACAGATGCTTACTGAGGAGACTATTCAGCATAACGCAGAATGCTTCAAGCATCAGATGGAAAAGTTCATCGATTTCTCCGATGGCAAGGCACTTATGCTAAGAAACTCTGCATGGCTCAAGCCTCTTAACTATATTGAAGTTCTCCGCGATGTCGGTGCATGCTTCTCCGTTAATAACATGCTCCGCGCAGAGTGCTACAAGCAGCGCATGGAAAAGGGCCTCAGTTTCCTCGAGTTCAACTACATGATTATGCAGTCTTACGACTTCTACTACATGTATCAGCACTACGGCTGCAATATGCAGTTCGGCGGCAATGACCAGTGGAGCAATATGCTCGGCGGTACTGAGCTCATCCGACGCAAGTTGGGCAAAGATGCACACGCAATGACCATCACTCTGCTTCTTAACTCCGAGGGTAAGAAAATGGGTAAGACCGCATCCGGTGCAGTTTGGCTTGATCCCAACAAAACCAGCCCCTTCGAATTCTATCAGTACTGGCGCAATGTCGGCGATGATGATGTTCTTAAGTGCATCCGTATGCTGACCTTCCTGCCTCTTGAGCAGATCGACGAGATGGACAAGTGGGAAGGCAGCCAGCTGAATAAAGCAAAAGAAATCCTTGCGTACGAGCTCACTGCACTTGTTCATGGCGAAGAAGAAGCAAAGAAGGCTGAAGCATCCGCAAAAGCGCTGTTCGGCGGCGCAGGTGATAGCCAGAATATGCCCTGCACCGAGATTTGTGATGCAGACCTCGTTGACGGCAGTCTGGATATTATGACTGCACTGGTCAAGACAGGTCTTTGTGCATCCAAGTCCGAGGCTCGCAGAAACATCCAGCAGGGCGGCGTAAGTGCAGACGATGCAAAGATTACCGATATTTCCAAAGCATTTACCGCAGATGAGCTTAAAAACGGCATCATCTTAAAGCGAGGTAAAAAGAACTTTAATAAAATTATACTTAAGTAACAGGGAGATAATAGAATGTCCATAGAAAAGGGTAGAGAATATTTCAGACAGTTCGGCATGGAAGACAGAGTTCAGGAATTCACCGTTTCCAGCGCAACTGTCGAGCTTGCCGCGCTTGCGCTCGGCGTTGAGGGAGCAAGAATTGCAAAGACGCTTTCTTTTAAGAAAGAGGATAGCTGCATACTTATTCTGGCAGCAGGTGATGCACGCATTGACAACCGAAAATTTAAGGATAAATTCCACATGAAAGCCAAAATGCCCTCTGCTGATGAGGTCCTTGAGCTTGTCGGGCACCCTGTCGGCGGCGTTTGCCCCTTCGGTATCAATGACGGCATCGACGTATACCTTGATGAAAGTCTTAAGCGCTTTGAAACTGTATTTCCCGCAGTCGGAAGTCCCAGCAGTGCGATAGAGCTTAACCTCGAAGAGCTCTTTAAGTACTCCAATGCTCTTGAATGGATTGACGTCTGCAAACTGCCCGAACCCGAGGCTGAAGCATAATCTATAAAAAACAGAGAGAAAGCTTTGTTTTCTCTCTGTTTTCAATTTATTTACTTGATAAACAATATATGGTGTTGTATAATATATTTTGTAATAGTTTGTACATAAATATGCAATCAAGGTGGTAACCGTTATGATAAAGATAGCTCCGTCAATACTTTCCGCAGATTTTAACAAGTTGGGTGCGGAAATAGAAGATATTAAAGCAGGCGGCGCTGACTATGTCCATTTTGATGTAATGGACGGCGAGTTTGTTCCCAATATTTCAATTGGAGTTCCCGTGCTGAAATCAGTCAGGAAGGCAACCGACATGTTTCTTGATGTTCATCTCATGATTGACCGTCCTGTCAGATATGCCGAAGTGTTCTGCAAGAGTGGCGCAGATCTTGTTATGTTCCACGTTGAAGCCGATACGCCGGATAAAATCTCCGAAGCTATTGATATTGTAAAAGCAAACGGAAAGAAGGTTGGTCTTTCCGTAAAGCCAAAAACTCCCGCAGAAGCGCTCTATCCCTATATAGATCGTCTTGATATGGTGCTTGTCATGACGGTTGAGCCCGGCTTTGGCGGCCAGAACTTTATGTCAGATCAGCTGCCTAAGATTGCTGAACTCAGAAAAGTCATCGACGAACGTTGTCTTGACTGTGAACTTGAGGTTGACGGAGGTATTTCCCCGGAAACTGCAAAGCTCGTTAAGGAAGCCGGTGCTAATGTTCTTGTTGCCGGAAGCGCTGTATTCGGTAAGCCGGACCGTGCGGCAGTAATCAGCGCAATAAGAAATGCTTAAGATTCGGAGATAAATCCCAATGTCCTTTTTTCCTGCATCACTTGAAAACCTTATAGACAAATTTGCAGCTCTGCCCGGAATAGGCAGAAAGAGCGCACAGCGCCTTGCTTTCCACGTGCTGTCCCTGCCCGAGGGAGAAGCAGAAAGCTTCGCAAACGCCATTTTAGAGGCAAAGAAGAGCGTTTGCTGCTGCAAGATTTGCCAGAATCTCACCGAGGGAGAGGTCTGCTCTATCTGTGCAAGTGACAGGAGAGATAAATCTACTTTATGTGTAGTGTCAGAGCCGAGAGACGTTCTGTCCATTGAGCGCAGTCATGAATATGACGGTGTGTATCATGTTCTGCACGGCGTTCTTTCGCCCATTAGTCATGTAGGTCCCGACGATATTAAGATTAAAGAACTGCTTCAGCGTGTCACCGATGATGACAGCGAAGTCAGCGAAATTATTATGGCCACAAATCCCGACACTGAGGGCGAGGCCACTGCAATGTACATATCAAGACTTTTAAAGCCTTTTGACATTAAGGTCACTCGTCTTGCATATGGCATTCCTGTCGGTTCAAATCTTGAATTTGCCGACGACGCAACCCTTCTGCGTGCAATTGAAGGCCGTATTGAAATGTAAGCATACGGATATAATTAATTAGTACTTAAGCGTAGTATTACGCATTTTTTAAAAGGAAAGTTACATACGGAAATATGTTAGGGGGAATACCGCGCCGCAAACTGCGATTCAGGGCAGAATGCGTCGGGGGTCCCTTTGCTTTGCATTTCCGGAAACACAAATTCAGGAACAGGAGTAATTATGACACCTAAAATCAGAATAATCCCATTGGGCGGCTTAGGCGAAATCGGCAAGAATATGACCGCTTTCGAATGCGGTACCGATATAATTGTCGTAGATTGCGGCCTTGGCTTTCCGGATGAACAGATGTACGGTATTGATATTGTAATACCTGATATATCTTATCTGAAGGCAAATGCCGAGCGCATCCGCGCAATAATTCTAACACACGGTCATGAAGACCATATAGGAGCGATTCCTTATGTTTTGCGTGAGCTTGATGTACCCATTTATGCAACACCGCTTACAGCAGCTCTCGTTGAGTTAAAACTGGAAGAGCACGATTTGCTTTATAATACGCAGATTTTCACTCGTAAAGCCGGCGATTCCTTCCGCCTTGGCTGCTTTACTGTTGAGTTTATTAACGTAAACCACAGTATCGCGGACGCAGTTGCACTTGCGATAAAGACGCCGCTCGGAACAATAATTCATACGGGAGACTTTAAAATCGACGTAACACCCATTCAGGGTAATATGATTGACCTGCCTCGTCTGGGGCAGCTTGGCAACGAAGGCGTTCTTGCACTTCTCAGCGACTCAACAAACGTTGAAAAACCGGGACATTCCGACTCTGAAATGAAGGTCGGAGAAACTTTTGACAAGCTGTTCAAAAACTGCGAACAGAGAATTATCATAACAACCTTTGCATCCAATGTTCACCGTCTGCAGCAGATCATTAATGTTGCTGAGAAGTATAAGCGCAAGGTTGCCGTATCAGGCCGCAGCATGGAGAACATTCTCCGCGTTGCAACTGTTCTGGGACATCTTAATATTCCCGAAAATGTACTGGTGGACATTAACCAGATTAGCAAGCTACCGAAAAACAAGGTTGTTATCATATCAACCGGCAGTCAGGGCGAATCCATGTCGGCGCTTTACCGAATGGCATTTTCCGAGCACCGTCAGATCAATATCGAGGCAGGAGACAGAGTAATCATTTCCGCATCCGCAATTCCCGGAAATGAAAATATGATAAGTAAGGTCATTGACGAACTGTTCCATAAGGGAGCAGAAGTCATTTACGACCGCCATACAGATCTGCATGTATCCGGTCATGCCTCTCAGGAAGAGCAGAAAATGATGCTTGCGCTGACAAAGCCCAAATACTTTATTCCCGTTCACGGCGAATATAGGATGCTTGTAAAGCACGCTGAGCTTGGTAAGCTCATGGGTGTTGAGCCAAAGAATGTTGTCATTGCCGAAAACGGCAAGGTTATCGAGATTTCAAAGAAAACAATAAAGATCAATGGCAATGTTCAGGCTGGTGCGGTAATGGTTGACGGAACAGGCGTCGGCGATGTCGGCTCTGTTGTCATGCGAGATAGACACAGACTTGCAGAAGACGGCATGGTTGTTGTTGTTGTAACGCTGTCATCCTACGATAACAAGCTTCTCTGCGAGCCTGAGATTCTTACACGCGGTTTTGTCTATGTAAAGGAAGCGGAAAATATGCTTGAAGAACTACGCCGCGTAACGAAAGAATCTGTTGAAGCCTGCGAGGATGCCGGTATTACCGACTGGTCCTCAATTAAGAGCCGCATAAAGAGCAATGTTTCGGGCTATCTGTATAAGACAACAAAACGCAGTCCTATGATATTGCCGCTCATTTCCGAAGTATGAGTATTCCTCTGTTCGACTGCCATTGCGATACAATTGTTCCGGCCACGATTAATGGCGAGGGGCTTAGGAAAAATTCGCTGCATCTTGATCTGGACAGACTTTCAAAGTTTTCTCCGTCTGCACAGGTGTTTGCCATATGCACGGGATTTCTGAAAGACGCCGATTGCAGCGCTGATAAATACCTTAAAAAGCTTATAGACGAGCTAAATGAGAATTCAGACATGGTTTACCTATGTCTGAATTCTGCAGATTTGGACACGGCAAGACATAATAACAAAATTGCGGCATTTATATCTCTTGAGGGCGCAGAGCAGATGCCGTCCCCGGAAACTGCATACAACGCAGGCATTCGCATAATACACCCCACATGGAACTATGATAATGAAATAAGCGGCGCAGAAATGGGAAGCGGAACAGGGCTTACCGAACTCGGCAAAGACCTTGTGTTGCGGGCTCAGAAGCTTGGAATGCTTCTTGATATGTCCCATATATCTGTGCATGGCTTTTGGGATGTTATAGAGTTGTCCCGAAAGCCTGTGATTGCAGGTCATTCAAATTCCCGACGATTGTGTGATCATCCAAGGAACCTGGATGACACACAATTCAAAGCGCTTGTAAGCCTCGGTGGCGGTGCAGGAATTAACCTTTATCCCGAATTTTTAGGCTTTAACCGCGATATAGATGCTGTTATTGCACATATTGAGCATTTTCTATCATTAGGCGGTGAGAAATGTGTTTTCCTCGGCTGCGACTTTGACGGTATAGAGATTACACCCGCTGGGTTGAATGGCGTTGAGGATCTGGAAAAGCTTTACGATGCACTTTTAAAACGAAATTATAACGAATCGCTCGTGCGCGATATTTTCTTTAATAACATATACGAGATAATAAGGAGAACGCTGTGAATATACAAATATTCGGCAAATCAAAATGCTTTGATACCAAAAAGGCTGAACGCTATTTTAAGGAGCGGAGAATTAAATATCAGTTTGTCGATATAATCAAATTCGGCATGAGCAGGGGAGAACTGAACTCTGTAAAAAATGCCGTAGGTCTCGAGGCAATGATTGATGAAAAAGATATTGATTATCCTATGATTCAGTACCTTGCATCCAATGAAGTTAAGCTGGATAAGCTTTTTGAGTGCCCTTATCTCATAAAAACCCCGATTGTAAGAAACGGTAAGCAGGCAACTGTGGGATATCAGCCCGATGTGTGGGCAAAGTGGGAGTAATACTATGACCGACTCAAATAAGGTTTTTGAATTCTTTGAAAAAATCTGCTCAGTTCCGCACGGCTCGGATAACATATGGCATATAAGCAATCTTTGCTGCGATTTTGCAAAAGAACACGGTCTTGAATATTTTCAGGATGAGATCGGCAATGTTATAATCTACAAAAGCGGCAGCGTCGGATATGAAAGGGCCGAACCTGTTGTTATTCAGGGTCATATGGATATGGTTACCGTCAAGACTCCTGACTGTGACATTGATCTTGAAAATGATGGCCTTCGACTGGTTAATGACGGCAAATATGTCTGGGCTGACGGTACAAGTCTTGGCGCAGATGATGGCATTGCCATAGCAATGGCTATGGCAATCCTTGCTTCAGACAATATACCTCATCCGCCGATTGAAGCTGTTTTTACAATAAACGAAGAGACGGGCATGGATGGCGCTGAATTCATTGATCCATCTCACATTTCGGGGCGCAGAATGATTAATATCGACTCCGAAGACGAGGGGATAATCACAGTCGGATGCGCGGGCGGCCTGAGAGTGCACGGTGAATTTGAACTTTGTGCTGATAATGCCGAGCTTTGCACTGCAAGCATAGGAATTGACGGGCTGACCGGAGGACATTCAGGCAGCGAAATTGATAAGGGCAGGGGTAACTCGAATTGCCTTATGGGCAGACTCCTTCACGCCATTAATAAGGAAGCAGATATACGCCTCATCTCTATCGATGGCGGCGAAAAGGACAATGCCATTGCAAATAAAACTTTAGCAAAAATTGCATTCGATGCCGAAAATGCTGAAAAAGTCAAATGCATATGCGAAAAATACGATATTATTCTTAAAAACGAATTCAATGCGTCAGACCCTGATATTAAAATCAGCTTTGAAGAGCATGGTGTAAAAACAGTAAGTGCTGCAAACAAAGAGGAAACTGACAATATCATATTCACTCTTTTTCATGCGCCAAACGGTGTTCAGTCGATGAGTAGAGATATTCCGGGGCTTGTGCAGACTTCACTGAATCTGGGAATCCTTGAAACGTTGGATAATGTAGTAAAAATGACCTTCTGCCTCAGGAGCTCTGTAAGCAGTGAAAAGGATACACTTGCAGAAGTTCTCATAAGCCTTATTGAAAAATGCGGTGGTCAAGCTGAGACGGGCTGTGCATATCCGGCTTGGGAATATAAAAAGAATTCGCCTCTGCGTGATTGCGTGGTCAATGCTTTTGAGGCGCAATACGGCAGGAAGCCTGAGATATCAGTTATTCATGCAGGACTCGAGTGCGGTCTGTTTTCCG
>JAZLGD010000167.1:0-2027 GCA_045616105.1 Oscillospiraceae bacterium
ATTGTTGAGGTCAAGCGTGGTCACGCGGAACATTTCGCCCGCGCCCTCGCAGGCGGAGCCCGTGATGATGGGGGTGTGGACGTAGACAAAGCCGCGCTGCTGGAAAAATTCATGCACCGCCTGCGCCGCAACGGAGCGGACGCGGAAGGTCGCCGAGAAGAGATTCGTTCTCGGGCGAAGGTGCTGGATCGTGCGCAGAAATTCAACGCTGTGGCGCTTTTTCTGAAGCGGATAATCGGGAGTCGAAACGCCCTCGACCGCGATGCTGTCGGCCTTCAGCTCGAAGGGCTGCTTTGCACCGGGAGTAAGCACCAGAGTGCCTGTTGCGATAAGAGCCGCGCCAACATTCTGATGAGCGATCTCGTCATAGTTTTCAAGCTTCTCGCGCTCGAAAACCACCTGCAGGCTCTTGAAGTTTGAGCCGTCATTGAGCTCGACAAAGCCGAAGTTTTTCATGTCGCGTATCGTGCGTGCCCAGCCGCACACGGTGACTGTCTTTCCGCCGAAGGCTTCCGCATCGGCAAATATCTGAGAAATCTTTGTGTGTTTCATTTGTTAAAACACTCCAATCAATGTTATTTTTATCAGCTTGTGTATTATACACTCGTTTTCAATCGCTTGCAACGATTTCTTGAGCGCTCAGCCCGGTGATTTACGGTCTGCCGCAAATATCTGTGTATGCCGAAGCGATTACATTACACTTTTATTTTCCATATGTTCTCGGCGTATTCGCTGACCGCGCGGTCTGCGGCAAAAATTCCGCTCTCCGCAGTATTCACAAGGGAAAGACGGGCAAGCTCATCGGGCTCGGAAATTGCGGTATAAAGTCTGTCATGAGTTTCCACATAGCTGCGGTAGTCGGCAATGAGCATATAGGGGTCGCCCTTATACAGCAGCTCTGAAACCAGATCGGAATAGCTCTTTCCGTCGCGGAAGCCCTTGCTGAAGCAGTCGAGAACCCGGCTGAGCTCAGGGTCATTGTCCGCATAGGCGCGGGGATTATAGCCCGCCGCCTTGAGCGCCGTTACCTCGTCGCTGTGCAGTCCGAAGAGGAACATATTCTCATCGCCGAGGCGCTCATACATTTCAACATTCGCGCCGTCTAAAGTTCCGATAGTAACTGCGCCGTTGAGCATGAGCTTCATATTGCCCGTGCCCGATGCTTCCTTGCCGGCGGTGGATATCTGCTCGGAGACCTGTGCCGCGGGCATAAGTGCTTCGGCAGCGGAAACGCGGTAATTTTCCATGAAGTAGACCTGCAGCTTGCCCTTGCAGACGGGATCGTTGTTTATATCGTCAGCCAGCGAGCAGATGAGCTCGATAATTCTCTTTGCGGTGCGATAGCCCGCTGCAGCCTTCGCACCGAATACGAAGGTTCGCGGCATAAACTCCGCGTTGGGTTCGTCATGGAGCTTGTTGCGCAGTCTTGTTATAAGCATTGCGCACATGAGCTGGCGTTTATACTCGTGCAGGCGCTTGACCTGAACATCGATAATTGCATCGGTGTTGAGCACAAAGCCGTCGTTGCGCATTGCAAAGGCGGCAAAGTCCATCTTGTTGAGCTTCTTAATTTCGTTTACTCTTGCTCTGACCTCCGCATCGGCGGCAAAGTCCTTAAGGTGGGAGAGCTTTTCGGGCTTGAGGAGATAGTCCTCGCTGCCCAGAAGGTCAACAACGAGATTGTTCAGTCTGGGGTTTATCTGTGCCAGCCAGCGGCGGTGGTCGATGCCGTTGGTAACATAGGTAAAGCGGTCGGGATGCAGTTCATTTATATCCCTGAACAGCTCATTTTTAAGAATGTCGCCATGGAGTCCCGAAACGCCGTTTACCTTATAGCAGGACGCAAGGCAAAGGTTTGCCATGTGCACCTGACCGTTCTGGATGATGAGATTTCTGCCCACCTTTTCGGAGTTGCCAAAGCGAGAAAGAAGGTACTCGCACCAGCGGCGGTTAATCTCGCAGAGAATTTCCCAGACGCGGGGCAGAAGCGACTGGATAAGCTCCTGCGGCCATTTTTCCAGAGCCTC
>JAZLGD010000168.1:0-4264 GCA_045616105.1 Oscillospiraceae bacterium
AAACACCTCCTGAAGAATCAGCAAAGCCCGATGAAAAACCCACTCCCGACAAGCCTGCAGCAGGCCTGCCCTTTAAAGATGTTCCGGCAAATTACTGGGCATACGATGAAATCGCATATGTCTACGATAACGGAATAATGCAGGGCACCACAAAGACAACATTCTCACCCGAAAAGTATATGACCCGCGCTGAGTTTGCAACCGTGCTTTACCGCCTTGCCGGTGCTGACGCATCAGGTATGAAAGAACCTTTTGCCGATGTTGATAACAGCTACTGGGCGCACGATGCAATCGCATGGGCATACAATGAGGGAATTATAACTGGATTTGATGCAAATCATTTCAGACCCGATGCAAAGCTGACCCGCGCACAGCTGGTAACCATGCTTTACCGCTATGAAGGTTCTCCGGCAGTTAAAGGCAATCTCAATCAGTTCAGAGATAAGGCCGATATCGCAGCTCCTTACAAGGATGCAGTTATCTGGGCAACTCAGAACGGTATTGTAAACGGCTACACCGACGGAACATTCAGCCCCAACAGCTATGCAACCCGTGCTCATATGGCAGTAATCATCGAAAGATACTGCACTATGTAAGCCCCCTTAACCCCGAAGCGGTGCTCTTGAGTCTTCCTTAACTTTCATCATTTCTTCCCACTTTCATCATCCTCATAATATAACCGCTTCGGCTCTTCCTAAAATCCCCGATACTATGTATCGGGGATTAACTTTTAAAAAATGCTATATATTGGACATACAAAGTGATTTCAGTCCTTGAATTTATGTTCTGCATGTGGTATTTTATATTGTGTAGTAAGTATTTCATATGGGGATTTCCCCTTTTTTATGAGATAGCAGCCGCATTTTGATATAACCTGATTTCAATTGTGATATGATTGTGCTACACATGATTATCAGCTTCCCTTTTGCGGTCGGAGGAGTCGGAATGCAGCAAAACCCTGGTTCTTTGTGTCCGTAAACCGTCAGCGCAGAATGACGAAACGGGGACAGAGGAGCAATAAGGCATGTTAAGATTTTTAAGACCTGCGGACTTGAGCACTCTGCGGAGATTATCAGTTTTGCGTGCCGCAATAAAGCAGAAGTCCAACGGACTTCTGCTTTATTGCATTATGAATTACGACTGTCGGGATGAGTATGAAGAAAAAGATAGTAAAAGGCATACTGATTGCGGTGCTTGTTTTGACCGCTGCAATAGTGTTGAGCCACTTGATAAGCTTTCATGAAAAAAGCTATATAGTTGAGCCGAGCTCAAAAAGCTCGAAGCAGATTGCGTTTACCTTTGACGACGGACCGGGCGAATATACCGAACAGCTTCTTGAGGGACTGCGCGAGCGCGACGCAAAGGTAAGCTTTTTCCTGCTGGGAAGCCGCGCCGAGCAATATCCGGAGCTTGTAGCTGCGATGTATGCCGACGGTCACCTTATCGGCAACCATACGTATTCTCATGTTAACCTGCGCAAAAGCTCCAAAGCCGAGGTCAGAGAGCAGCTTGAGAAGACAAACACGATTATCGAGAAAATAACAGGGGAGAGACCTGAGTTTATGCGTCCGCCTTACGGCGCGTATTCGGGACTCACCCTTGAAAGAATAGACGAGATTGCGGTTTTGTGGTCCATGTGTCCCAAGGACTGGGAGAATGAGGATGATGTGGATTATATCTGCAATTACATAGTTGAGCACGCAAAAGACGGTCAGATAGTGCTGCTGCATGACCGCCGTCCCGCAACGGTACCCGCAGTGCTTAAAGCCATGGATATATTAAAAGAAGAAGGCTATGAGTTTGTGAGAGCGGATGAGCTTCTGTGCCGCGGAGGAAAGATGCTGTCCGCAGGATTGGCGTACCGCTTCTGCGCAGACGACGGAATTGTATATTGGTTTTAAAGCTGAAGAGCCCCGGGAAGTGATATTTCCCGGGGCTCTTATTTTCAGAAGTCTATTGTTTTAACTCTTTTACCCATTTTCCTTAGACAGTTTGCAAGCTCGTTCAGAATCTGCATTTTAATATCGAAGTTGATGGGAAGGTCAAGATGGGCGGGGTTTATTGCCTTGCCGATGAACATATTTATGTCCGTTGCTTCCTCGAACAATGTCCTTGCAATGAGCGACGCACCGTCTTTTTTGTAGCTCCACTGTTCAAAGCTCTGGTTTTGGTTGATATAATCAAGAGCATAGGTAAGGACATGGTCAAGAGTAACGATACCCTCTGTTACCAGATCAATTCCGTTGACCTCGGATATAGGCGGAATGTCCGGATCAGGCGAGGTGTAGTTCATCTTAACCGGCTCATGCAGATAATCCGCGGCAATTGATGCCGTCGTACCTCCGCAGACTACATGCTTGCCCTCCTTTGCAAAGAAAAGGGACATCATGCGGTGAGAATCGTTTCTGTTTCTGGGAGGGCCTACGGCGATGTTAACCGTGTGCCTCTGGCGGATTTTAACAACGCAGACCGTTGCATCGTCAAAGGGCTTGCCTCCGTAGAGCTTAACTGTTTCGTCGAGAAGTATGGAGGTCAGTGTTTTGGCGGTGAGTCCGGCAGCCCACAGGGGAGCAACATAGTCAATAAGACCGTCGCGGCTCCAGTTGTCGTTCAGAACTCCGTTGTCGCTTGCGTAAAGCAGACCGTCGCTCATAGCGATGAATATATCGCCGTCCTGAAGCTTTACTGAGCTGTGGAATATGATTTTTTCGCCGATGTACATCTGCGTAATGGGGTAGTCATAGCTTTCACCGTCTCTCAGCAGAACAACATTGGGGTTTTCATACTGGATAATATCGGCACGCTCGTTGTTGACGATGCGTATGATTGTGAAGGTTGAGAAAGCCGTCTTTCTTTCCGAACATATGGGAAGAGTTGCGGCTATTGTTTCAACAGCGTCGGTAATGTCAAGGCCTGCGGCGAGCATTGTGGAGATGATTTTCGAGGTGAGGGTGGAGAGAATGCTCGCTTTAACGCCGCTGCCCAGACCGTCTGCGAGGACAATGATGGTCGAGTCGTCGTTTTCAACAACGTCCACATGGTCGCCGCAAAGCTGTTCACCGTAGTGATTGGCGCTGAGGTATCCGATTTCGGCACAAAGATTATTCCTCTTCATTTATCGTTATCGACTCCTTAAGCTTTGTAAGCGCAACCTTGGTCTCGGCGGTGGTTTCGCCGAGGAGAGAAGCAATTTCCTGAACAATGCGCATCTGGTTTTCAACAACCTTATCAGCAACTTCAGCGGTTCTGCGGCTGAGCTCCTGCTTGCGCATTGCGACCTCTTCTTCTTCGGTGACATCGGTAATAATGTCAATCAGAATCTTGGAGGCGCGGTCGTATACTATGGTCTGCTGGAAATACTTGTTGTAGTCGGAGAAATAGCTTCGAAGCTTTTTGATGGATCTTCCGGTTTCAAGAACGCTGAAGAATGGCGCTGTGTCAAGAATTCTTACAACGCTGTCGCCCAGAACGTCGGACTCGTGGCCGATATTCATAAGATTCATCGCAGTTCTGTTAAGCTGCTGAACCTCAAGATCCTCGTTGACGACAACAACGCCGCTGGGCATGTTGTTAAGTATCTTGTTGCTGAAACGCTCAGCACGCTCCATGTGAGCCGGCAGACACATGGTGTAGTCGGAGTTGCCGCGGTAAATGGCGATTGCCTTGTCGCGGCAGGAGTTGTAGCCGCACGTACCGCAGTTAAGCTCATCCTCGGGCTTGACCTTGCCGAGTTTGCTGAGGATTTCTTTGATTTCGGCTTCGGTGGGCATGGGCTGCCTTATTGCGGGAACGTTGTGCTGAACGAAGAGGGATCCGTCCTCGGGCTGATCAATTACAAAGTCCTCGTTACCGACGTTTTTCAGAACTGCGTTCATGTGGCGGACAGGGGAGTTTATGTATTTTTCCATAATTGGACCGTTTATACATCCGCCGGAGCAAAGCGACATTTCGATGAAGCAGTTCTCAATGTTGCCGCGCTGCAGATCCTTGAGCGCATAGAGGCATTCCTTAGTGCCGCTGACGGTAAGATAGAGGAAATCCGTTTCGGGCAGATCCATTGCCTTTAGAATGCCGCCTGCAATGGGAACGCCGCGAGTGCGGCCCGCTTCGCTTTCGCCGAATTCAGGCTCGATCTCAATCTTGTCGCTCAGACGCATCTGGTCAAATTCCTCAAATGTGAGAACAGCATCAACGCAGGTGCCGACCGCTTCGTCCTTCTTGGAAACACAAGGGCCGATGAAAACAACCTTTGCGTCGGGATGAC
>JAZLGD010000169.1:0-3083 GCA_045616105.1 Oscillospiraceae bacterium
CATATTCGCTGCCATACCAACGCAGCCGCTGCGGTTAGCTGCAAGGGTGTCCAGCAAATCCGCACCAATCCCGGCATCATTAATGTCCGCAGCTGCAGACTTGCGCATCAGGAAAAACACATCTTTGCATATAGGTTTAACCATATAATGCCCTCCTTTTTTTATTAATTTTATCATTACCAGCAGAGCTGTGCAAGCATCTTAAAATGCAACATACCGGAGGTTCAGAATGAACGAACAGATTCTTAAAGAATACGCAAAACTTATCGTAAGAACAGGCGCCAATGTTCAGAAAGGTCAGGATGTCTGGATTACCGCAGACGTTGGCGATGCCTATTTTGTAAACCATATCGCTAAAGAAGCCTATGAAGCAGGTGCAAACAGAGTCCGCGTAGAATGGACAACGCAGGAACTGACAAGGCTTGCATATGAATACCAGACTGTTGACGCCCTTGGCGAAATCCCCGCATGGCAGGAAGAAAAGATGAAATATCAGACTGAACTTCTGCCCGCAATGATATACATTGAATCCGAGGACCCGGACGGGCTTAACTCCATAGACCCGGACAAGCGCATGGAGGTCATGCGCCGCACAGGTCCAATAAGAATGAAGTACCGCGAGATGATGGAAAATAAATACCAGTGGGTTATCGCCGGAATCCCGGGTAAAGCCTGGGCAAAAAAGGTATTCCCTGACATGAGCGAGGATGAGGCGATGACCGCACTGTGGGACGCGATCCTTGAGGTTACCCGCGCTAAAGGAGATGCAGTTGAAAACTGGCTTCGGCACAACGACAATCTCAAGCAGAAATCCGCATGGCTCAATAATCTTGGAATTCGTACTCTGCACTATTCTTCTGCCAACGGCACCGATTTCACTGTTGGCATTGATTCCAGACTTCGTTTCCTTGCCGGCGGTGAGTATACGCTCGGCGGGGTATACTATCAGCCTAACATGCCTACAGAGGAGTGTTTTACTTCTCCAATAAAAACATCGGCCAGCGGTACAGTTATGGCCACAAAGCCGCTGTCCGTAAGCGGAACTCTCGTGGAAAACTTCGGTTTCGTATTTGAAAACGGCAAAGTTGTTTCCGTTATCTGTGAAAACGAAAAACATCGTCAGGTGCTTGAAAAGCTGATAGCAACCGACGAAGGCGCTGCCATGCTTGGCGAGGTTGCTCTTGTACCATATGACAGTCCGATTAACAAGACCGGTCTTCTTTTCTTCAACACCCTGTATGACGAGAATGCCTGCTGTCATCTGGCCCTCGGACGTGCATTCACTGAGTGCATAGCAGACTACGCAAATCTGAGTGAGGAAGAAATTAAAGCTGTTGACCTTAACAATTCCATCATTCATGTTGACTTTATGATTGGAAGCGAAGATCTTTCCATAACCGGCATCACCGAATCCGGTGAAGAAGTAGCTGTATTCAAAAACGGCACCTGGGCATAATCATACGCTTTCGATATATTTAATAAAAGCATCCCGGCATTTCCAAAATGAAATGCCGGGATGCTTTTATTCATTCGTATCTTAAGGCAATTGTGTAACTTACTGATAGTTTGAGAAAGTAATCATTATTACTTCTTAGAATCACTCTCAGCGGGATTCGCGCCGTAGCCGTAACCATAAGACTTATACTTTCCGTATCTGGAGCCGGAAGCAGTATTTACGTCGTTGAGGACAAAACCAAGAACCTTGGATTTGATTACCGAAAGCTGGGTCATTGCATAATCAACAGAACGGCGTGTTGCAACTTCCTGCCTTACGGTAATTACAAGACCGTCTATCCACTGGGATACCGCCAATGCGTCGGCTACCATATTGATGGGAGGAAGGTCGATTACTATAAAATCTACCTGCTGAGAAAGTGCCTCAAGCACCTTGCGCATGGTCTCGGATGCGAGAAGCTCGGAAGGGTTGGGAGGGATATCTCCGGCGGGAATAATATGGAAATTGCTCATTTCCTTGTACTGCAGAACGGTATCGGTGCCGCTGCTCAGACCTGCAAGTCTGTTGGACAGACCCGGAGCCTGGCGTATGCCGAGCTTTGAGGATACACTGGGAAGGCGCATATCTGCGTCGATAAGTACGACCTGCTTGCCGGTCTCTGCAAAGGTATATGCAAGGTTGATTGCAGTCGTGGATTTGCCTTCGCCGCGCTCGCCGCTTGTTACGCCAACGATCTTGCACTTGCCGGTATTGCCGAAGGAGAACAGAAGATTGGTTCTGAGAAGCTTATATGCCTCGGATGAGGCAAAGCCCATCTTTTCGCACATATATTTCGCAGCGGGAGTCGGGACATTAATGTCTTTATTCTTTTTCTTGAATGCCATAGCTTTCTCCTCCACTCATTCTTTCTTCTTGCCGTAGAAATAGCCGTAGCCGTTTGCCTTGTTGTCGTTAAGGTTGGGGATACTTGCCAGTACGGGAACTGCATAGGTGCTGGTGAGATAGTCCTCACCATGGATACGGTCATCCATAAAGAACGAAGCAAGCACGAGCACGCATGCCAGAACGAAGCCGATTGCTGCCGCCAGAACAGCATTCCTGGTGTAGCTGGGAGAATATCTTCCGGTGGGGCGTGTTGCGTAGTCAACTACGCTTACGCTGCTGTTGGTAACAACATTGGATATCTTCCCCGGAAGGACATCAGCAATTGTGTTAGCAATGAGCTGTGCCTCATCGGGAGAGGTTGAAACTACCTTCACCCTGAAAACTTCGGTGTTGTCTACAGAAGCCGCGGAAACCATTCCGGAAAGCTCCTCGTAGGAGCGGGAAATGCCGGATTCCTGAATGACAGATTCCAGAGTGCTGCGTGACTTAAGGATAACTGAATAGGTAGAAACCAGGCTCTTTGCAGCGCTCAGCTCTGTAGTGGAAATGTAGCTGCCTGAATTGCCGCCGGTACTGTTATTTACATATACCAGAACGCTAGCCTGATATTTGGGAGCTATAAGGAGCTTGGTTCCGACAAAGCCAAGAACACCGCACAGAGATGCGCACAGGATTATCAGTATTGCCTTACTCCACAATGCATTGAAAATCGCTAAGAGATCGATTTCATCCTCTTCGGTTT
>JAZLGD010000170.1:0-3040 GCA_045616105.1 Oscillospiraceae bacterium
TCCATAACAAGGTCGCCGTTATTCAGTGCGATCTTAAGCTCGCTCAGCTTTTTGGTGAGGCTCGCGGAAATTTCGTGGAGCTTTTTCATATTCTCCCGCTCCTCATCCCCGAACCCGAACTTGGCACATTCCCTCGTCAGCGCCTTTGCGTAATCTCCCGTTACTCCGATAAAGCCCGCTGTCTGCTCCAGTTCCTGAGTTGAAAACGGCAGAGCCGCCATTGTCATCTCTGCGGACAGGCAGTCGGCATATATGTCCGCGCTTATCTCGCTGCTCATCTGAACACCCTGAGCATAAGCGCCGCGATGCAGTGAATTATCCAGATTTTTAACTGCCAGCACTACCTCGGCAAAGGCATGCTGATAGCCATATGCGGCGGTATTTCTGTATGCTCTGCCGTTCACACGGCTGTATATACCGTAGCCGCCCAGAGCAAGCACCGCCGCAATTAAATAGGTAACAAGTAAAATGAATGACTTTCTTCGTATATACATATAAAAACACCTCTGCAGCTTATTATTGCCCGCAGAGGTGTAATTTATCTCAGTTTATGAAAGTTTTTCTATGCCGACTCTGATACGGCGGAGGGTTTCCTCCTTGCCGAGTATGCGGCATATCTCGACTGCGCCGCCGGGGGTGACTGCCTTTCCTGCCGCGGCAATACGCACGGGCCACATGACCTTTGCGTTCTTGCACTCGCAGGCTGCCGCCATATCGGTCATGGCGGTGAGGATATTCTCATCGCACCAGTCGTCAATAGCTTCAAACACGGGGAGCATCTTCTGGAGCATTTCGAGAGAGCCTGCCTCGTCGGTTTTGGACTTTTTGTGGACATAAAGCTCGGTCTCATACTCGGGAAGCTCATCGAAGAAATCCAGCTTCTCGGGAATATCGGTGAGCACCTCGGTGCGCTGCTGCAGAAGCGCTGCAATTGCGGCGGGGTCAATCTCGGGCTTCTTTACCGCCTGACGGATAAAGGGCTCTGCGACCTTTGCAAACGCCTCGGGGCTCATGGAGCGGATGTATTCGCTGTTAAAATACTTAAGCTTTTCAATATCGAAGATTGCGGGGGATTTGGAAAGTCCCTTGATATCGAATATTTCGGCAAGCTCTGCCATTGTGAATATCTCGCGCTCGCCGCCGGGACTCCAGCCTAAAAGTGCAACATAGTTTACAACCGCATCGGTCAGATAACCCTGAGCGATGAGGTCTTCGTAAGAAGGGTCTCCGTGGCGCTTGGACATCTTGTTGTGCTGGTCGCGCATAACGGGAGAGCAATGGACATAGCTGGGGATTTCCCAACCGAAGCTTTCGTACAGAAGATTGTACTTAGGTGAGGACGACAGATATTCACTGCCGCGTACAACATGTGTGATGCCCATAAGGTGGTCATCGACAACGTTTGCGAAGTTATAGGTGGGAAGTCCATCACGCTTAATAAGCACCTGATCATCGAGGGTGCTGTTTTCAACGGTAATATCGCCGAAGATCTCGTCATGGAATGTGGTTGTTCCCTCTTCGGGAATCTTCTGGCGGATGACATATGCCTCGCCCGCTGCGGCACGCGCATCGGATTCTTCCTTGCTCAGGCTGCGGCAGGGATCTGCGGTCTTTTCAAAACCTGCGTCCTCTTCGCTCTCGCTCTTTTCGCAGAAGCAGCGGTAAGCACAGCCCTTTTCAACCAGAAGTTCTGCGTATTCCTTATAAAATCCGCGGCGCTCGGTCTGGATATAAGGTCCTACGGGGCCGCCTACATCGGGACCCTCGTCGTGGTCAAGGCCGCATTCGGTGAGTGTGCGGTAAATTACATCAACCGCTCCCTCAACATATCTGCCCTGGTCGGTATCTTCAATGCGGAGAATAAACTTGCCGCCGGCATGGCGTGCTATGAGCCATGTATACAGCGCAGTTCTCAGGTTTCCGACGTGCATATAGCCTGTGGGACTCGGGGCAAAACGGGTGCGCACTTCGCCCTTGGGTATGCGCGCCTCCATCTCCTCGAACCATTTTGTATCTTTCATGTTTTTCCTCCAAAACAACTAAAAATCACTGTCTATATTATAGTATTTTACATTTTCGTTATTGTCAAGTGGCTGTTAAAATGATAAAATACATTTTTAGTAATAATGGATTATTATGCTTATAAGCAATCACCATAAGAAAGGTTCACAGATATGGAAAACACCCAAGCAAAAAAGATAATGCTGTCAGGCATCCAGCCCTCCGGCGATCTGCACCTCGGCAACTACCTCGGTGCAATCAAAAACTGGAGCGAAAGAGCCGATGAATTTGACTGTTATTATTTCATGGCTGACCTGCACACCCTCACCGTCCGCCAGAATCCCGCCGAGTTCCGCCGCCGCGCACTTGAGCAGCTCGCTCAGTACATTGCCTGCGGACTTGACCCCGAAAAGAACACTCTCTTCATCCAGAGCCATGTTCACGAGCACGCAGAGCTGGGCTGGATTTTAAACTGCTACACCATGTTCGGCGAGCTGAGCCGCATGACCCAGTTCAAGGACAAGAGCGCAAAGAACGCAGACAACATCAACGGCGGTCTGTTCACCTATCCCGCTCTCATGGCGGCTGACATTCTGCTTTATCAGGCTGACTACGTTCCCGTCGGCGAGGATCAGAAGCAGCACTGCGAGCTGACCCGCGACGTTGCAAACCGCTTCAACAATCTCTACGGTGACGTTTTCAAGGTTCCCGAGCCCTATATTCCCAAGGCAGGCGCAAGAGTTATGGGTCTTTCCAATCCCTCATCAAAGATGAGCAAATCCGACCCCAACGGCTGTGTCTTCCTCATGGAAAAGCCCGAGGACATCGCAAGAAAGTTCAAGCGTGCGATCACCGACTCCGACGTGGAAAACTGCGTCCGCTACGATCCTGCCGCAAAGCCCGGCGTTGCAAACCTTATGAGCATCTACTCCGCCGTCACCGGCAAGAGCTTTGACGAGATAGAAAAAGAGTTTGACGGAAAAGGCTACGGCGTATTCAAGCCCGCCGTCGGCGACGCGGTCGTGGAGACGCTTCGCCC
>JAZLGD010000171.1:0-4788 GCA_045616105.1 Oscillospiraceae bacterium
AAGCTGAGGACAGACACCTCCGGTCCGGTGAGGAACTCCTCGATGACGATATTGTTTCCGCTTGCGCCGAACTTAAGGTCCTGCATGATGGAAACGACCGCAGCTTTTGCTTCATCACGTGTGTTTGCTATTATAACGCCCTTGCCCAGAGCAAGGCCGTCAGCCTTGATGACAACGGGGATCGGGCAGCTTTCTATATATGCGAGTGCCTTCTCGGCATCGTCAAAGGTCTCGTACTGAGCCGTGGGGATTCCGTATTTTTTCATAAGGTTCTTGGAGAAAACCTTGCTGCCCTCGATTATTGCCGCAGCCTTATTCGGGCCGAAGCAAGGTATTCCCACCTCGTTCAGCGCATCAACGCAGCCGAGAACGAGGGGATCATCGGGGGCTACAACCGCGTAGTCTATTTCATTCTCCTGAGCAAATCTGACTATGCCGTCTATATCCTTTGCTCCGATGGGGATGCAGGTTGCGTCCTTTTCGATGCCGCCGTTGCCGGGCAGAGCAAAGATTTCTCTGACCTTTGTGTTTTCTTTAAGTTTTTTGATTATGGCGTGCTCGCGTCCGCCGCCGCCAACTACCAGAAGCTTCATTGCACTTCTCCCTTTTTATCAATGATGGAACAGTCTCATGTGTGTAAATGCCATGACCATATTATACTTGTCACAGCACTCGATGACAAGGTCATCGCGAATAGAACCGCCGGGCTGTGCAATATAGCTTACACCGGAGCGGTAAGCGCGCTCAATATTATCGCTGAACGGGAAGAATGCGTCAGAGCCGAGAGCAACGCCGGTCTTGGTTGCAAGATATGCCTTCATTTCCTCGGCGGTGAAGGGCTCGGGGCGCTCGGTGAAATACTTCTGCCAGATACCCTCTGCGCAGACATCTTCCTCGTTCTTGTTAATGTAGCCGTCAATAACATTGTCGCGGTCGGCTCTTCCCAGCTCGGGTTTGAAGGGCAGGTTAATAACCTTATCGCTCTGGCGGAGGAACCATGTGTCCGCCTTGCCGCCTGCAAGACGGGTGCAGTGGATTCTTGACTGCTGTCCTGCGCCGACGCCGATTGCCTGTCCGTCAATTGCATAGCAGACGGAGTTGGACTGGGTGTATTTAAGTGTAATAAGAGCAACTATAAGGTCGCGGCGTGCGCTTTCGGGAAGCTCTTTATTTGCGGTTACGAGCTCGGAAAGAAGCTCGTTGTTTATCTTGAAGTTGTTTCTTCCCTGCTCAAAGCTGATGCCGTAAACCTGCTTGGTTTCCTGCTGGGCGGGAACATAATCGGGGTCAATCTTTACGATGTTGTAGCTGCCCTTGCGCTTGGTCTTTAAGATTTCAAGTGCCTCGGGCTCATATCCGGGAGCGATAACGCCGTCGGATACCTCGCGCTTGATGAGCTTTGCGGTGGTAACGTCGCAGACATCGGAAAGAGCAACCCAGTCGCCGAAGGAGCACATTCTGTCAGTACCGCGTGCACGGGCATATGCACATGCAAGAGGAGAATCGTCGAGGCCTTCGATATCGTCAACGAAGCAGGCCTTTTTGAGTGTATCGCTGAGCTTCAGACCGCATGCAGCGCTGGTGGGGCTTACATGCTTGAATGAGGTAGCGCAGGCAAGGCCTGTTGCTTCCTTGAGCTCCTTGACCAGCTGCCATGAGTTGAAGGCATCAAGGAAGTTTATATAGCCGGGACGGCCGGAGAGAATCTCGATGGGAAGCTCTGAGCCGTCATTCATGTATATTCTTGCGGGCTTCTGATTGGGGTTGCAGCCGTATTTCAGTTCAAATTCTTTCATTTTCGTCCGCCTCACTTATTCTTGTTGATTATACGGTCTACGTACTTGCCGGTAGCCTTATCCACATAGCAGACATAAAGGGAAATCTTGTTGTCCTTATCAAGGCTGCTCCAAAGGCGTGTTGTAAACTCGTCGATATCCTGTGCTATTTCTATGCGTTCGGGCTCACCCTGGAATGTGGGAATGGGATTTCCGTCGCAGACATAGGTGTGAATGAAGTGACCCATACCGGGCATGGAGGGATAGGAGAACAGGTAACGGTTGCATGCTGTTCCCTCTGCGTCCGCGCTTTTCAGAATGCTCATCTCGTAGGAGAAATCGTCACCGTCAAAGCTCAGCATACCGCTGATGCGCGGGGTAAGGTTGGGAGCATCGGGCTCGAAGCAGCGTGACTTGAGGGAATCGTTAAAGCTCTTGCCCTCTTTAAGGCCCTCATAGATGGTATCGGTCTGGTCACCGTTAGTTACGATAAGCTTGTTGCCGAAGCTGCGCAGTGCCGCATAGATAATGAGAGAGGGGTCTTTTACCTTGCTCTCATCAAAGGGCTTTGTATAAAGAACGTCATCTTCCATAACGAAAACGCGGTTGCGGCTGTTTTCGCTTCTGCCCATGATGAAATATGCGATGACAGCCTTGCTGCTGTCGGGTGTCTTGCCGAGGATGATACCGCGGCCAACATAGCTGTTGCCTGCTATAAGCTTTTCGGGAGTGTTGATTTTATATATATCCATTACGCCTCATCCTTACTCAATTTTTCTGCAACCATTTCGGTTGCTCTCGGAAGCAGAAGCCATTCCGCCTGCTCCATAACTCTTTTCTGCAAAATCTCCGCCGTATCGCCGGGGAGAATTTCAACTGCTTTCTGGAGGATAATCTGTCCTCCGTCGGGAATTTCGTTTACGTAGTGAACAGTTGCGCCCGTCACCTTAACGCCGTACTCAAGGGCTGCCTCATGGACCCTGAGGCCGTAAAAGCCCTTGCCGCAAAACGACGGTATAAGCGAGGGATGAACATTGATTATTCGCTGAGGCCATTTTGCGGTGAAATCCTCGCTCAGGATGCTCATAAATCCTGCGAGAACGATCATATCGACCTCGTTTTCTTTAAGTATGTCGCTGATTTTTTCCTCAAAGGCCGCTTGTCCGCCAAGCTCTTTCTTGTTAACCGTTACGCCCTTGATTCCCGCCTTTGCCGCGCGTTCGAGCGCGTATGCTCCGGGATTTGAGGACAGAACGAGCACAATCTCGCCGCTTTTAATAACGCTGCCCTGCGCATCGATAAGCGCCTGCAAATTTGTCCCGCCTCCGGAAACAAAAACTGCTATTCTCGTCATTTCTTCTCCCCCCAGATCTTAAGAACGGGAAAAAGCATCCCGCCGATTGAGTTGCCGATTATTACAAGCCATATAAATATAAATGCCTTTGCGGATACGATGCCGGAAGCGGCAAAATAGAACATATCCGCAATTGAGTGCTCAAAGCCGCTCAGGATAAACACCGGTATACAGAACAGAATGCCGAGAGCCGTCTCGTTGTCGCGATAGATGCTTACGGCAAGATACATGAGCATGCCGCAGAAGATACCTCGTATAAGTGTGCTCACGGCTGTCTGCGAAAGCTTTGCGGTGCAGACCGTAAGCGCGGCATCACCTATATTCGGTATGGCATATCTGACGGCAACGCCGCAGATAAATGTTCCTATAAGGTTGCCGAGAAGTCCGAGCAGGAGCAATTGCCATTCCGCCTTGCCATGGGCTTCGGGAATGTAGCCGATTTTGCCTGTGAACAGTGCATAGCCCTTAAAGCAGATGCACAGAAGCGCCGTGCAGAACAGCACTGATCCAACATATCTGTTCTCGCAGGCAAGGAAGACGCTGCCGCCGAGGGCAACGGCCATGCCTGCGCTGATGCCGCTTAAAACATCCTTTTTCAGCATATGCTTATCTTCTCTTCTCCGTTGGCAATCTCGCCGATTATATAGGCATCCTCGCCGTTTGCGCGCAGAATTTCGATTGCCTTATCCGCATCTTCCTTTGCGGTAACAACGCTCATGCCCACGCCCATATTGTAGGTGTTGAACATATCGCGCTCAGGGATGTTGCCCTGCTTTGCAATAAGGTCGAATATGGGAAGCACCTTGACCGCGCTCTTTTCAACCTTTGCGCAAAGACCGGCAGGAATGCTGCGGGGAATGTTCTCATAAAAGCCGCCGCCTGTTATGTGGGAAACGCCCTTTACCTGAACCTGTTCAAACAGAGCAAGCATGGGTTTGACATAGATCTTAGTCGGAGTCAGCAGGGTTTCGCCGACACTCTTGCCGCCAAGCTCCGCAACGGGAACTTTGATATCGGCCTTCTCAACATCGAAAACCTTGCGGACGAGAGAGAAGCCGTTGGAGTGAACACCGGAGGACGGCAGAGCGATGATAACGTCGCCTGCTTTCATCGTCTTGTTGTCGACTATCTTTGCCTTGTCAACAACGCCTACGGAGAAACCGGCAAGGTCATATTCGTCAACGGGATAGAAGCCGGGCATCTCTGCGGTCTCGCCGCCGATGAGTGCTGCTCCGGACTGTACACAGCCCTCAGCTACGCCTGCAACTATCTGAGCTATGCGTTCGGGATAGTTCTTGCCGCAGGCAATGTAGTCAAGGAAAAACAGGGGCTTTGCGCCGCAGCAGATAATATCGTTTACGCACATTGCAACGCAGTCAATGCCCACTGTGTCGTGCTTATCCATCAGAAACGCCATCTTAAGCTTGGTGCCGACACCATCAGTGCCGGAAACAAGAACGGGTTTTTCCATTCCCGTAACATCAAGCTCGAACAAACCGCCGAAGCCGCCGATATCAGACACGACGCCGGAGGTCATTGTTCTTGCTATATGAGCTTTCATAAGCTCTACCGCCTTGTAGCCGGCTTCTATATCGACACCGGCAGCGGCATAGGATGCGGAATGGGAATTTTCCATCTTTCTTATTCCTTTCCGGTCCA
>JAZLGD010000172.1:0-5080 GCA_045616105.1 Oscillospiraceae bacterium
TTATTTCTGTTCTGCAAAACCTTTCATAATATTACCAAGCTCTAAAAACTTATCAAGCATTTCTTTAAGCTCAGGGCTACCACATAGTTTATCATACTCGGCATTAATCGAGGAAATAATTACTTCACTTCTTTTCATGCCGTATGATTTACATAGATAATCAAGCTTTTCAAGAACAGATACAGGCAACCTAAAAGTTACCTGAGTTGTATCTTTCTTCTTGCCTTCGTTTGACATCTTCTCTCATCACCTTTCTGTAACTTAAATTAGCATAAATAAAGTTATTTGTCAATAATTAAATTTATTTTTGGCACAAATAACACAGATTACACACTTTTTGCTTATAGACATAGCCCATAAGCAAAAAGAAAGCACCAGTTAAAGCATCAAATAAACACTTTTGGGCAGAGTATTAAAGTCTGCCCTTCTATTTTTGCAAGGGGGTAAATCCGACTTCCATAGTTTACCCTTGCTGGGTGCAAGCTGCTTCGCATCCTGCACCCGGCTGCGGGTTTGGAAGTCCAAAAATTAAAGGGCTTCCCTTTTTTTCTGCTGCGATGCAGTTTATATGCATCGGTATATGAACTTAGCAAGTGTTTTAAGACTGCTCAATCTATTTTTAGACTGTCTTTAAGCGGTTTATAGACTTCGTCAAATAGCTTTATAGAGCAATCATAAAGAGTATTGAGGGACTGGGCATTATCATAATCACAATGAATTAAATAAGCGCGAAGCATATCAATATCAAGCTGTATGGATCTAATTTTATCAAGTACAAGTTGATTATGTGACTGATGTATATATTGCGCCATTATAATTACCTCCTAAAAAATAATTGAAATGGCAAGGAATAAAGCTCTACGAATTTTCCATGTAATATTGCCTTTGTTCTTCCTCCTTTTAGTGCTGATAGCTAAAAGGAATAAATAAAATTAATACTCTATCCCCTGCCATAACAAACCAATTGATTAATAAAGATTTTGTTTAATTCAGGGGAGTTTAAAAGGCATGAAAAAGGCCAATATAGCTAATTATAGATGTTAACAAGCTAATTGGCCGATTTCACATAATAATATATAATAGCCGTACTTATATTGATTCTGTTATTAGAATTGCGCCGCCTATATCAAACAGTTTGTTTTGAGTCAGATACACAACTTCGATACCTCGCTGACTCAAAAAGTTTTCTATTGCATTTTTTTCTGACATACAATCTATCGTTCCGGTAAACGCTATTTGAAATTCACTTATCTTAAATGTGGCTCCGCCTATAAAACCACAGCCAAAGCCGTTTAATTCTACAATAGAATTATCCGTAAGCAGTACATCCATTCCGGCAGTCTCGGCTTTTTCTGCAATAACTCTATCAGCAGTAATTATCGCGTTCTCATTTACAATACAGACTGAGCATTTGGTATATCCCTGCTTGCAGTCTATTCTATTAAACGGAATATCTCTGAATTGATTGTTAAGTTCTTCACATATAGATTTGCTGTTATATATCAGATTATCAGCGATCTGGCAAACGTTCAAGCCTGCGTCATAAGGATATTCGGGACTATCGGCGTGTTTTGTAAAAAAAATAGTATAATTCAGCCCTTTTAGTCGCCTGAAAAGTTCTGAATTTCGCAGATATTCACTCAAAACAACATCATTTTCACTGAATATATTCACGGATAAGTCAGCATGCCCGGAAAGTCTCGGATCGACACATGGATTATCAGGCATCCATATTGGCTCTAAATTGTTCTCATAAAGCGCATTTTCGAGCAAATCTCGATACTTTTCCCCTATTATTATATGCCGCACCTCCCCTTGCGGGAGATGCGGTGTTTTAATGTTCCTTATCATATTATCCTAATGTGGCCTTAATCGCTTCTCTTATATCCTTAACGGATATAAGCTCCAAACCTTCAGGCGCTCTTATATCATCTTTAACATGCGCCGGAATTACGCAACGCTTAAAGCCCAGTCTTGCAATCTCAGAAAGTCGCATATTAAGTGCGCTTACGCTTCTGACTTCGCCTGACAGCCCTACTTCACCCAGTGCGGCTAAATCACGGCCAAGAGGCAAATCTCTGAAGCTGCTGGCAATGGCAAGCACCGTTGCAAGATCAGCAGCCGGCTCATCAAGCTCAAGGCCTCCGATTACATTAATGTATGCATCGCAGCCCGATACAGCCATTCCGCCGCGCTTTTCAAGCACCGCAAGAAGCAAAGTTGAGCGATTATAGTCAATGCCGTTTGTGTTGCGGCGACCTGAATTATATGCCGCAGGTGCGACAAGCGCTTGAATCTCGGCAAGAATAGGTCTGGAGCCCTCGATAACGCAGGTCACGCATGTTCCGGGAGCATTATCAGGTCTGCCCGAAAGCAGGATTTCAGAGGGATTTGCAAGCTCTCTCAGTCCCTTGTCAACCATTTCAAATACACCGATTTCATTTGTCGAACCGAAACGGTTTTTACCTGCGCGAAGTATTCTGAAGGATGTACTTCGCTCGCCTTCGAAGTAAAGCACACAGTCAACCATATGTTCAAGGACTTTAGGACCGGCAATACTTCCCTCTTTGTTTATATGGCCTACAACAAAAGTAGTAAAGCCCTTTTCCTTAGTCATACGCATCAGCGACATGGTGCACTCCCTGACCTGCGTGACACTTCCCGGCGCGGAACTTACCTCCGGGTCATACATTGTCTGAATCGAGTCGATTATGACTATATCCGGATTTAGCTCATCTGCGGCCTGAAGCACCTCAGAAAGTCCGGTTTCTGCAAGAATGTATATCTGGCCGTGTTCAACTCCGAGGCGCTGTGCGCGCATTTTGATCTGTCGCTCGCTCTCTTCGCCGGACACATAAAGGATTTTCTGCTCTGCTTCTACAAGTCCGCAAAGCTGAAGCAGAAGAGTTGATTTACCTATACCGGGTGCACCGCCCACAAGGACAATAGAGCCTTTAACGGCACCACCGCCAAGAACTCTGTCAAGCTCTCCTATTCCTGTTGTAAAGCGGATTTCAGCTTCTGTATCAAGCTCAGATATAAGTTTTGGTTGTTTTGTATTAAGCTTTGACAAGGGCCTTGCGACACCGCGCGTTTTTGTTGTATCAAGCTTAACCTCAACAAGTGAATCCCATGCACCGCATGCAGTGCATTTTCCGCTCCATTTCACTGTTTCGTTGCCGCATTCCGAGCAGCAGAACATTGTCTTTTGTTTCATATTTTCACCTAAATACTTTTTCTGCAAACTGAATATATGAAGAAATCAGTATTACAGCAATTTTAGTCATGTAGTCATCCGATGCAAGCTTGGCCGCCTCATCAGGATTTGACATGAATCCGCATTCAACGAGAATTGCCGGACATTCAACAGAGCTTGTCAGCAGCAGACTTTCCGGCGCAGGACGCGCCACTCTGCGGTTTTCCTTATCAAGGTATGTAACAAGATTATCCTGAGCGATAAGTCCGAGTTCGCGGCTTTCATCATTTAAAGAATACATCACTTCCGCGCCTTTGACAAGCGGTGATGGGTAATTATTTTGATGTACGCTAATCAAGACTGCATTTGGAGTTTTATTTGTAAATTCAGCTCTTTTAACAAGATTATCATGTTCGCTGTACTTAGCTCCATCTGAATTATCTGTATCAGTATCGCGTGTCATCACGGAATCCTGACCAAGAAAAGCTGCAATAGCCTGCATTTTCAGCGCAATGGAGAGATTAATATCGCTTTCTTTGGAGCCGTCCTGTGCAATAGCTCCGCCGTCAATTCCGCCATGTCCGGGATCAATTACAAGCGTATACTCATTTTTTCCGGAAAATGCACCGATTTTGCCTGCGTTGATTTTCGCCGCAAACAGAATTGCAGCTGCGGCTACAAGCACAAGTACAATTATTATAATAAGCTTTCTTAGCTTTACAGTAACAAACATAAAAATCACCTCATGAACAAACTATGCTCATGAGGTGATAAAATATTACGTTTATTCAGCGAGGAACTTTTCGAGGCGGTCAATGCCTTTATCAATTGTTTCCATGGAAACTGCATAAGACCAACGTACAAAGTTCTTGATACCGAAGCCCGAGCACGGAACGACTGCGACCAGAGCTTTTTCAAGAAGTGTTACAGCAAAATCATCGTCGTTCTCTATAAGCTTTCCGCCCAGAGTTTTGCCGATGAGGCCTTCAATATTCATCATTACATAGAAAGCACCATCCGGATTGAGGCAGCTTACACCGGGAATTGCATTTATACGTTCAACAATGTGCTTGCGGCGCTCGTCAAATGCCTTGCGCATTTCCTCAATGCCTTCCTGCGGGCCGTTAATTGCTTCAACAGCTGCCCACTGGCTTATGGTTGAAGGTGCTCCGGTTGAATGGCTGAGGTAATTTGCCATAATCTTTGCGAGTTCTTTGTTTGCTGCGCAATAGCCAATACGCCAGCCGGTCATTGCATAGGACTTGGATACACCGTTTATGATAAGTGTGCGTTCTTTAACTTCTTCACCAAGGCTTGCAACGCTTACAAACTCAGCTCCGTTATAAATAAGGTTGTAGTAAATCTCATCTGCAATAATATAAAGGTCATGCTTAACGCAGATATCTGCCAACGCAGAAAGCTCATCTCTTGTGTATACCATGCCGGTAGGATTAGAGGGGTTATTGAGCATGAGACACTTAGTTTTATCGGTTATCGCAGCCTCAAGCTGTTCAGGAGTAATTTTGAAGTTCTGTGCTTCGCCTGCTTCGATAATAACAGGGGTACCGCCTGTCATTTTAACCATTTCATAGTAGCTTACCCAGAATGGTGCGGGAACAATTATCTCATCTCCGGGATTGGTTAATGCGGTAAGGGCGATAAACACGCTATGCTTTGCACCGCTTGCAACTACGATCTGGGTATAGTCATACTCCACACCGCAGTCTCTTTTAAGCTGACTTGCAATAGCTTTTCTGAGCTCGACAATACCTGCAGCAGGTGTATATTTTGTTTTGCCTTCATTAATAGCATTAATACCCGCTTGGCTGATATTATCAGGTGTTTTGAAATCCGGTTCACCTGCGCCACAACCGACAACATCAT
>JAZLGD010000173.1:0-5907 GCA_045616105.1 Oscillospiraceae bacterium
GCCATTTTGACCAGAGCGGGATTGCGGTGCCAGATATGAGATACATGAGAAGAAAGCAGCCTCCGCCCACGAAGAACATTGACCAGTGGGTCCAGCCACGGAAGAGTATCTCAAGTGTGCAGTAAAGCCCTGCACCGAAAATGTATATAAAAATGTATTCGATGTTAATCACTCCCGGAGTTTATTCTTGCTCCGGGAGGCAAAAAATATTTGGAATACCGATAAAAATTGCTTGACAATTTTGGAAAGCACTGATATATTAATATAGCTGAAAATGAAGTAGGTACGGTGTCCGCCGACCTCACCCGACCGCAAAAGGCGCGTGCGGGTAGATAACGAAGCTCTTTAAATGAGCCTTGTTTTGCTGCGCGGATGCTGTTTGCATCGGCGTTTTTTATTTATCTTGGAGGTGTGTCACAATCGCAAGTGTAACTCACGAAATCAATGAGGAAATCCTCGACAGCGAAATACGCGTAATCGGTGATGACGGCGAACAGCTGGGCATTATGTCCGCTGAAGAAGCTCTCAAAATTGCAGAGGAAAAAGATCTCGATCTGGTTAAAATCTCTCCCCAGGCAAAGCCCCCTGTCTGCAAGATTATGGACTACGGTAAGTTCCGCTTTGAGCAGGCAAAGAGGGAAAAGGAAGCCAAGAAAAATCAGCGCGTTATGGAAGTCAAGGAAATTCGCATGTCTCCCGGCATTGGCGAGAATGACCTCAACACCAAGCTCAAGAGCGCTCAGAAGTTCCTTGCAGACGGTGACCGCGTAAAGGTTTCCATCCGCTTCCGCGGCAGAGAAATGGCTCATACCAACATCGGCGAGCAGATTCTGCGCGAGTTTGCGGAAAAATGCGGCGAGACCGCAAACATGGATAAGGAGCCCAAGCTTGAGGGCCGCAATATGTCCATGTTCCTGTCTCCCAAGTCCGCAGCTTCTATTAAGAAGGCACAGAAGGAAAAGGCAAAGGCCGAAGCTGCAGCAAAGGCTCAGGCAGAGGCAAAGCCCGAGGAATAATCGGTTATTACAGGGTTGACCTGATGATAATATAGCTGATAAATATCAGCATCATACGGAAGGAGAAATTACTATGCCCAAACTGAAGACCCATAGTGGTGCTAAAAAGAGATTTAACCTCACCAAGTCCGGTAAGGTAAAGCGCGCTCACGCTTATAAGAGCCACATCCTCACTAAGAAGGACACCAAGCGTTGCCGTCGTCTGCGTTCCGGCGCAATTGCTGACGTTACCAACGAAGCAACCATCAAAAAGATGATCCCTTACAAATAATCTGTAAGGTTTACGTACGAATAGGAGGAAATGACAAATGGCAAGAGTTAAGGGCGCAATGATGACCCGCAAACATAGAAATAAGATCCTTGGCCTGGCAAAGGGTTACTGGGGCAACAAGTCCCGTCACTACAAGATGGCCAACGAGCAGATGATGAAGTCCGGCCGTTACGCATATGCAGGCCGCAAGCAGAAGAAGAGAGACTTCCGTCAGCTCTGGATCACCCGTATCAGCGCTGGCTGCAAGGCAAACGGCATGAACTACTCCACCTTTATGCACGGCCTCAAGCTCGCAGGTATCGACATGAACCGCAAGATGCTGTCCGAGATGGCTATCCACGAGCCCGCAGCTTTCACCGCACTCTGCGAGAAGGCAAAGGCAGCTCTTTAATTGCAAATTAAAAACTTCCGTTCCCTGAGAGCGGAAGTTTTTTGCTTAGATTGAGGTTTTGATTATGAATAATATAACCCTCGTGGCTTCCGAATGGTTTTCGGCAAGCCAATCATTCCCGACCGTAGCGGCGGATATTTTCTTCTTCGTTCTGGGGCTTTTGCTTGCGCTTAAACTGGGAACAAAGAAAACACCCGTATACCTCATGGTGTCGGCGGCAATAGTATATGCCGTATGCTCCATAATGGTTATAACAAACACCGAGTATCTCGGTGCGCTTTTTCCACTGTTCATCGGTGCAATGGCCTTTATGATGTTCTTGGGAAACATAGCAGGCTTTATAATAAGACTTGTTAAAAAAGAAAAAACTGCTTAGGGCTGCGCACCATAGAGATTTATAGGTTTTGAACGGCTATTTTCCACCCATACGGCATAAAAAATAACGGTAATACGTCAGTATTACCGTTATTTTGTTATTTTGTCTGTTCGAAAAATCTCTCGCTCAAAACTGCTTTGCACCTAAAAAAGCGGTTTTTTGTTATGCAACGACTTTGCCCAAAACTCTCAGAGGGAGCTCGGGAGATACGGGGATGTCTTCATATGCGGGATTCAGAGAATGTAGAACAAGCATATCATCCTTAGCGGCAAGCTGTTTTAAATATGCGCTGCCGTCATAAAGAAAAATACCTATCTCGCCTGTCATAAGGCTGTGCTGCTGGCTGACCCAGACGGTCTGCCCGTCGTGGAATCTGGGCTCCATACTGTCACCGGCAACGCGCACACCGAAGTTTGCGCTGTCGGGCACTTCGGGGCCGACTTCCTTCATCTCGTAATCCTCGCTGTCGAGAAACTGTCCTGTGCCTGCGGAAACGGCAATGGAATAAAGAGGCAGAGTGCGCAGCCGTATATCGGGCTGGGTTTTAATCGCATAACGCCCGCTGTCGTGCAGAAGGTCAATGTATTCCATGACTTTTCTGCGCCCGCTTGCATCAAGTCCCGCGAGGACTCCGCCAGAGCTTCCGCCGAGAAATGTTCCGTTTATGTCATCAATCTCCAGCGCACGGCAGAGAGAAAGAAACTGCTTTGCGTTTGGCAGGGTAGAGCCGTTCTCCCATTTGGATATGGCCTGATTGGTAACGCCAATGCCGCCCTCGCTCAGTTTTGCGGCAAGCTCTGACTGGGAAAGCCCCAGCTCCTTGCGGCGGAGATTTAAAATTTCACCAATGTTATTCTGCATATCGTGCCTCCGTGATGTTTCTGATTACAGTATATAGTGTTTGCTCTGAAAATGCAAGCAAAATCGCTTAAATGGATAAAATTTTCTCTTTACATATCCGAAAAAGAGAACTATACTGTTTGCAGTATCTGATTTGGAGATGGCAAAAATGGAGAGAACAATACTGCATTCGGACATAAATTCATGCTATGCGAGCATAGAACGGCTCTTCGACCCGAGTCTTGCGGAAAAGCCCTTCGCTGTCTGCGGCGATAAGGATCTTCGGCACGGCATCGTTTTATCCAAGGACGATAAGGCAAAGACGGCAGGTGTTAAAACGGGCATGGCAATCTGGCAGGCAAAACAGCTCTGTCCGGATATTGTAATTGTGCCGACACATTTTGACAGATATGAAAAGTATACCGCTATGGTGCGCAAAATTTATGCCGAGTATACCGACCTGTGCGAGCCTTTCGGAATGGACGAATGCTGGCTCGATATTACGGGCTGTATCGCGTGTCCCGATCCTGTTAAAACTGCAAACGAGATAAGAAGTCGAGTTAAAGATGAAATCGGCATAACGGTGAGCATAGGTGTTTCGTGGAATAAGATTTTTGCAAAGCTCGGTTCCGACTATAAAAAGCCCGATGCGATAACTGTAATAGACAAAGAGCATTTTCGGGAAATGGTATGGCCTTTGCCGTCGTCGGATCTGCTCATGGTCGGAAGAAGCACGGCACGGACACTTTCACGCATGGGAATCTGCACCATAGGCGAGATAGCCAATGCAAGCCCCGAGCTGTTAAAGGCGTCATTGGGAAAATCTGGGCTGATGCTGTACGCCTACGCAAACGGCATGGACATATCTCCGGTGCACAGAATAGGGGACAGGCCTCTTCCGAAATCCATAGGCAACAGCACCACAACATCGCAGGACATCAGGAACGAGGAGGAAGCCCGAAGAACAATGATGATTCTCGCCGAGAGCGTTGCCTCAAGGCTTCGCCATGAAAAGCTTATGTGCCGCACGGTGGAGCTTTCTCTGCGCGATACGGAGCTCAACTGGCGAAGCCACCGCATGCAGTTAAGGTATGCGACAGATGTGACAGCGGAGCTTATAGACTATGGCATGGAGCTTCTGCATCAGTGCCACAATTTTGCCGAGCCTCTGAGAAGCATGGGGCTTCGCGGGCTTGAGCTGGTGAATTCCGATGCGCCGGAGCAGGTAGACATATTTATAGATTACGTTAATTTAGAACGACAAAGAAAAATAGATGCGGCGGTGGATAAAATTCGCGGAAAATACGGAAACGGACTCATCCAGCGCGCATCTATATTCGGTAAAATTCCTTCGGATTTCGGCTTCTGCGCTCTTCCTTAGGCGGAAACGGCGAAAGAAAAAGCAGCCCAAATCTGCTGTGTAATACAGATTCGGGCTGCCGCAGTAACGAAATGCTTATATGTCAGCTCGGCAAAGAAACGTGTCACCGTATTTGTATGGGCTTCCGGCTGCGCTTGTCATCCATTTTATA
Organism: Oscillospiraceae bacterium; assembly: GCA_045616105.1. Lineage (GTDB taxonomy): Bacteria > Bacillota > Clostridia > Oscillospirales > Oscillospiraceae > F23-B02. The sequence continues at coordinate 4,427 of JAZLGD010000173.1, forward strand.
AGCTCGTCCTTATCTCGCACCACCATACCCGAAAGCCGGCTGACGCCGTGGCCTAAAAGCTCCGGACACATGGGCGTTGTGGGGCCGACGATAATTGTCTCGGCGTTTTTGCTGAGCTCTAAAAGACGGGGCATTGTCTTGTTGACCGATGCGCTGCCCGTTATGATTACAAGCTCGCACTCTGGCAGAATGTATTCGCAGGCGGAATCGGGGAGGTCACCGTTTTTGGGCTCGCGCTCGATAATATGCACTGCCTTTGCACCCTCAACAGTTTCGGCAGGCATTTTCAGATGACCTATGAAGCCGACGGTCTTGCCCTCGACCTCCATGTCGCAGGTGCATACACGCTCAAAGGGCACGCAGCAGGAAAGCTCCTCCATGCGCTCGGCAGTGTTGTAAAATGCGTTTATGACCGCCATGGCCTCGCTTGCCTCCTGCATGTTCCACGACATGATGCATGCCGCGGCATCCTTTGCGGAAAGACCGACGAGACTATCCTTAATACGGGGGTAGCTGTCACCGGCGGTATTCATGGCGATGCCGAAATGTCCGTCGCTAAGCTCGGCACCAATCCACGAAATGCCGTGGACTATATTCGTAACCCTGAGCTCGGGAGAGATGCCCGAAACAAGGATTTCGTAATACTCTTTCATTGGAACACGCTCCTTTGCGCTTATTATAACATTGCTTGCGCAGTTATAGCAAGCAATGTTATAATATCGGTCAGAGGTGAAGAGAATGTTTTTCGATACTCATGCGCATTATGACAGCGGCGCGTTTAACGCAGACCGCTTTGAAATACTGGACAGTATGCCCGCGGGCAATGTTGGACTTATAGTTGACCCCGGCTGTGATCTTATAAGCAGTAAGGCAGCCATAGAGCTCAGCGAGCGCTATGACTTTGTTTATGCCGCCGTCGGCTGGCATCCCGAGGATATTGACAAGCTAAGCGAAGAAGCTTATGCGGAAATGGAAAAGCTCGCTGAGCACCCCAAGTGCGTTGCAATCGGCGAGATAGGCCTCGACTATTACTGGGATGCAAGCCATAAGGAGGAGCAGAAAGAGCTGTTTCGCCGTCAGATAGAGCTTGCGCTGAAGCTCGGCAAGCCCGTAATCGTCCATGACCGCGAGGCCCATGGCGACAGCTTTGACATAGTCTGCGATTATCCTGAGCTGCGCGGAGTTTTCCATTGCTATTCAGGCTCTGCGGAAATGGCGCAGGAGCTTTTAAAGCGCGGCTGGTATCTGGGTTTTGACGGCCCCATAACCTATAAGAACGCGCGGAAGGCGCTTGAAGTTCTGGAGATATGTCCCCTTGACAGAATCGTAATCGAAACCGACAGCCCATATCTGACACCCGTGCCGAATCGCGGAAAGCGCAACGATTCGAGACAGCTTGAATTTGTGGCGGCGAAAATCGCGGAGATAAAGGGCATAAGCGCTGAAGAGGTTGCGGATATAACAATGCTTAACGGAAGGAG
>JAZLGD010000174.1:0-10843 GCA_045616105.1 Oscillospiraceae bacterium
GGACTCTGAGTTTCGTGATATCTGCGCTCGAGGTTTCTGCATATGCCCTCGAAGGGGCGATTGTATGAACCGCTGAACGAGCCAGATTTATGCTCTCTGTCATATTTAAGCTCGATTGGTTCTCCCTTAGTTCCGTAGAACAGAATGTCTTTTATATTATCAGGCAAGTCCTTGATCGGTGTTGTGAGCTTAAAGCCATACTTCTTTGACAGAGCATTATAATACATACCCGAAATTGAGTCACCCAGTGCGTTTTTCCAGCCGGATGCCACAATACCGCCCTCGGCTATGCTGAGTTCATCATCAGGAACAATTAAATCAGGGTCAACAAGCAGCTGCATACCCAAGCCATCACAGTTCGGGCATGCACCATAAGGCGTATTGAACGAGAACATGCGCGGAGTAAGCTCCTCGATTGATATACCGCAGTCCTCGCAGGCATAGTTCTGCGAAAACATAATCTCCCTGCCCTCGCTTACTATATCAGCGATAACAAGTCCGCCCGCCAGAGCTGCTGCAGTTTCCACGGAATCGGTAAGCCTGCGTACAATTTCGTCTTTTATTACAATACGGTCAACAATGACCTCAATGGTATGCTTTTTATTCTTATCAAGCGGAATAGCTTCAGACAAGTCATAGAGATTGCCGTCAACTCTTGCGCGGACATAACCCGATTTTCTTGCATCCTCAAACACCTTAATGTGTTCACCTTTTCTGGCTCGCACAACAGGCGCAAGAATCTGAAGCTTTGTACCGTTAGGCAAAAGCATAAGCTGGTCTATAATCTGATCAATAGTCTGCTGCTTAATCTCTTTACCGCATCTGGGGCAGTGAGGAACGCCGACACGTGCCCACAGAAGACGCATATAGTCATAAATCTCCGTTACTGTTCCTACAGTTGAGCGCGGGTTGCGCGAGCTTGTTTTCTGGTCAATGGATATTGCGGGCGAAAGGCCCTCTATGTGGTCAAGCTCGGGCTTATCCATCTGGCCGAGAAACATTCTTGCGTACGAAGAAAGGCTCTCAACATATCTTCTCTGACCCTCTGCGTATATGGTATCAAAGGCAAGACTCGATTTGCCGCTTCCGGAAAGACCGGTCATAACGACAAGCTTGTCTCTGGGAATATCTATGCTGATGTTCTTAAGGTTATTGGCGCGTGCGCCTTTAATTTTTATATAATCCATATTAAACAACCAAATCTGCCGTAGTTCCCCGCGTCATTTTAATAAGCTCCTCGGGGCTGAGCTCTACCTGATAACCTATTTTCCCTGCGCTGACCATGACGGTGTCCTGCTCAAGGGCGGAATCGTTATAAAAGGTCTTATACTGCTTTCGCATTCCGATTGGCGAACAGCCGCCGCGTATATAGCCTGTAAGTGCATTGATCTCACTCACATGAATCATCGCGATCGACTTCTCTCCTGCTGCTTTTGCTGCTTTTTTGAGATCAAGCTCATGCGCAACGGGAATTACAAATACATATATCGCTTTACTGGCGCCGCGAGCAACAAGAGTCTTAAAAACCTGTTCCGGCTTCTGTCCGCAAATTCTTGCAACAGTAAGTCCGTCGACAGCATCATCGCCATGAGGGTATTCATGGGCGGTATAGTTTATCTTACTCTTTTCAAGCAAACGCATTACATTTGTTTTCTGTTCTTTCATCTATATCACTCCAATTTATTTATTATACCCTTATTTTTTAATACTTTCAACACAAAAAAGCATACCCGCAGGCTAATATGCGGGTATGCTTTAAACTACTGTGTTTCAGACGTTTTCAAAGCGTGCAAGCAGGTTTTCTATGCTGTCATCCATTGTTCGGAGAAGCTTTTCCCCGGTGATCTCAGCAGGAAACTGCATATTATTATCGAGCCACTGGGAAATAAGTCCGACTGCACACTGGGCATAGAATTCACATACAAATTCCATATCAGCCCAGGCAACGTTCTTTCCGGCTGCAACAATCTCAGCAAAGCCGTGGATACAGTAATGGAGTCTGCGCTTAAAGTAGCGAAGCAAATAGGAGCGGTTCTGAGAATTAAATATATTCAGAACGAAGGATTTGTTATCATCAAGATATCTGAAGAACAGCAAGACATTTTCGCGCCACTCATCATATTTGATTTCGCTGGGCAGTACTCGGTTTGCATCCTCTTCAAAAACCCACTCAAGCAGATCATACACATCGTCAAAGTGATAATAGAAAGTCTGTCTATTTACGCCGCATTCTTCGACAAGGTCTTTTACCGTAATTTTATCAATAGGCTTAATGTTTAACATTTTCTTCAAGGCATTGCCGAGAGCTTCTTTTGTTGAGCTTGCCATAACAATCGTCCTTTCATGTTTGTTTATTTTTCTTAGAATATCACATTTATTTTAAAATTGGTAGATGCTTATTTCAAAAAAATAAAATTTATGTTAAAATTAAACGACACATTATTCAAGAGGTGTTGATAATGGAGAAAACAATTGGCAGATTTGCTCCAAGCCCAAGCGGAATTCTGCATATAGGCAATGTTATTACATCCCTGCTTGTATGGCTGGATGTAAGGCAGAGAGACGGCATACTGGTATTTCGCATGGAAGATCTTGACCCTGACCGTAGCTTTGAAAAGTTTGCCTCTCGCATGATAAGCGACCATAAATACCTTGGTCTGGATTGGGATACAGGCTACTGCTTCGACAATAATACTTACTCGCAAAGCTGCCGTACAAAGCTCTATGAAGATGCCTTTGAAATTCTTAAAAGAAAAAATCTTGTTTATCCATGTTACTGCAGCAGAAGCCAGCGTCTTGCCGCTTCTGCACCCCACCCCGGCGAAACACATGATTCTTCCTGCGGATGCCGATATCTTACAGCGCAGGAACGCCTCGACCTTGAATCTGCCGGAAAGAAACCTGCGTGGAAGGTTAAAGTACCGGATAAGACCATAAGTTTTGTTGACGAGCATTACGGGGAGATATGTGAAAACCTTCAGGACAGCGGTGATTTTATCATAAAGCGTTCTGACGGAGTATTCGCATATCAGTTGGCAGTTTCCTTTGACGATATGGATATGGGCATCAACCGCGTCGTACGCGGTCACGATCTGCTGTCATCAACAGCGAAACAGATTTTCATAATTAATGAGTTAGGCGGCAATGCACCGATATACTGTCACTCACCCCTTGTTGTATCAGCCGACGGCAGAAAAATGTCCAAGAGAAACGGTGATTTAAGTATGGAAGTTCTGAGGGAAAAATACTCTGCCGAAGAACTCATTGGCAAGCTTGCAGCATTATTAAACCTGACCGACGGCAAACCGATTTCCGCAACCGAGCTTTTAGACCGTTTCTCATGGGATAAAGTCCCGAAAAGCGATATAATAATATAACGAAAGCCTGCCAATCGGCAGGCTTTTAATTTCAGTTCTCCTTAAGAATCTTTGCAATTTCCGCAACATTTTTGAGAACATAGTCGGGCTTGCGCTCAGCTTTTTCAATATCCTCCGTGGTGCTTTCGCCCGATAAGACGCAAACGGATACTGCGCCTGCATTTTGGGCGACGGCAATATCGGTATAGAGTCTGTCGCCTACGCAGCAGATGTTTTCGTTTGCAATACCGGTCTTGCGGGAGATTATATCGACCATATTTCTGTCTGGCTTTCCTATGAACACGGGCTTTACGCCGGTTGACGCGGTGAGCAGTGCGCAAATGCTGCCGCAATCAGGAAGAACCTCGCCTGCGGGCATAGGACATACCCAGTCTGGGTTTGCTGCGATAAATGCTGCACCGTGGCGTATGTAATGTACTGCTTTGTCGAGCTTTTCATATGTAAGCTCTGTGTCAAAGCCGACACATACGACCTTAACATCGTCCTCTCCCAGCTTCACGCCGTAGCTGTCAAGCTCACCCATAAGGGCTTTTGTACCAACGGGATAAACGGTTGCGCCGGGGAATTTCTCATTAAGGTACATCGCAGTTGCCATGCCTGATGTAAAAACATTCTCCATCTCGCAGGGAAATCCCAGTTTGCGAAGTCTTGTTACATAGTCAATACCTGCTCTGGAGGAATTATTAGTAAGGTAGATATATTTTCTGTCGGTTGCGCTAATTGTGTGAATAAAGTCAATCGCTCCGTCAAACACCTCATCACCGAGGTAGAGCGTACCGTCCATATCCAGCAAAAACAGTTTTGTGTTAAGAAGCTTATTCATAATTATAATCACCAATCAAAATTTTTGTTTTATTATATACCTAAACATCAGTTTAAATCAACCGAATAATGCTTATATAAGCGAAAGTTAAGAGATTTATTATATTTATTTTTACGACATGATATGATAAAATGCCTTCAATATCAATCAGGAGATATTTATATGGACATTGCTTTCAATAACAACTGGTTATTCACAGAAGATTTTGAAAAAGGCTTTGACGACGCAAAAACCGTACGTCTTCCCCACACGGTGAAAGAAATCCCCTATAACTATGCAGACCCAGCCGAATATCAGATGCTCTGCGGCTATAAGAAAGAGTTTGAGATTTCCGAGGATTATCGCGGCAAGAAAATCCTATTGAAGTTTGACGGTGCCGCCCACGATGCAAGTGTTTTCTGTAACGGAAACTTTGTTATGCGGCATTCCTGCGGTTATACAGCTTTTACCGCCGACTTAAGTGATTATGTTGAATATGGCGGCAAAAATACTGTTACAGTTAAGCTCGACACACGAGAATCTCTCAACATTCCCCCATTCGGCTTTGTGGTTGATTATCTGTGTTACGGCGGACTATACCGTGAAGCTACACTTCAGATAAGAGAGCAAGAATTCATCGAGGATGTTCTCATTGAAAATATCGGCACAGACAGCATAAAGATTAAAATACAGAGCAATTCAACCACTTCAAGTATCAGAACTGATATTCTTGATAAATCCGGTAATACAGTAGCTTCGGCTCTGGGTTCTGAACCTGTTATATGCGTTGAAAATGCAAATTTATGGAGTATCGATGAGCCGAATCTCTATACCGCAAGGGTTTCTCTGCTTAGCAGCGACAGCGCTGTCATTGATGAAAAAAATGTTCGTTTCGGATTCCGCTCGGCAGAGTTTAGAACCGATGGCTTCTATCTGAACGGTGAAAGAATAAAGCTTCGCGGACTTAACCGTCATCAAAGCTATGCCTATGTAGGCTATGCCATGCCAAAGTCAATGCAATATTTTGACGCTGAGATACTAAAAAACGAGCTTGGGGTCAACGCCGTGCGCACATCGCATTATCCCCAGTCACAGCATTTCATTGATCGTTGTGATGAGCTTGGTATTGTTGTATTTACCGAGATACCGGGCTGGCAGCATATCGGAGACGCCGACTGGAAAAAGCAGGCCTTGGAAAACACACGCGAGATGGTAATGCAATATATGCACCATCCTTCAATAGTTCTTTGGGGTGTCAGAATCAATGAGTCACAGGACTGCGATGAGCTTTACAAGCAAACGAATAAGATTGCACACAGTATCGATTCATCGAGGCAAACAAGCGGTGTCAGATATCTTGAAAAGAGTCACCTGCTTGAAGATGTATACGCATTCAACGACTTTTCCCATTGCGGAAACAATCCCGGCTTAAAGCAGAAAACAAAGGTCAGTCCCAGCAAAAAGAAGCCTTATCTTGTTTCCGAGTGCAACGGGCATATGTTCCCCACCAAAGCATTTGATGATGAACGTCACCGCCTTGCGCATGCGCTGCGGCATGCAACAGTTCTTAATTCCATGTATGAGAGCGCTGATATCTGCGGAATCTTCCCCTGGTGCATGTTTGACTATAACACCCACAAGGATTTCGGCAGCGGCGACATGATATGCTATCACGGCGTTATGGATATGTTCAGAAACTCAAAGCTTGCAGCGGCTGTATTTGCGAGCCAGAGCAATGACAGCCCCATATGTGAAGTTTCTTCATCGATGGATATTGGTGAACATCCTGCAGGAGATATCGGCACGGTATATGTCTTCACAAATGCCGATAGTGTAAAGCTTTATAAAAACGAAAAATTCGTTAAAGAGTTCTATCCTGATAAGGGCATTTACACATCACTTCCGCATCCGCCAATAGTAATTGACGATTTTATAGGTAATCTTCTCTGTTCAGAAGAACATTTTGACTCTAAAACAGCCGAAGCAGTAAAGGAATGCCTTAATGCAATAGCAAAATTCGGCACAGGGAATCTTCCACCAAGAATAATTGCCAAATTTGCATATCTCATGCTTGCAAAGGGACTCAAGATATCCGACGGCTATGAGCTTTACGGAAAGTATGTTGGCAATTGGGGCGGTGAAGCAACCATCTGGCGCTTTGACGCAGTAAAAGGCGGCCAAGTTATAAAATCAGTGACGAGGAAACCCGGTCAGAAGCCTCATCTCGAAATAATTGCTGATCACACCGATCTTGTCGAGGCTGAAACTTATGATGTTGCGGCAATAAGGATACGTGCGGTTGACGATTTCGGCAACACGCTCCCCTACTATCAGGAGCCTATTGTCCTGCGCGCAAGCGCTAAGCTTGAAATAATCGGGCCGGAAATCATAAGTCTAAAAGGCGGCTGCGGCGGCACTTATGTTAAAACCACCGGAGAAATCGGCGATGCAAGTCTTTTCAGCGGTGATGCAGAGATAAGATTTACAGTAAAATAAATCAAAAAAACTCCGTTCATATTGAACGGAGTTTTTTGGAGCTGGTGGTGAGAATCGAACTCACAACCTTCTCATTACGAGTGAGATGCTCTGCCATTGAGCCACACCAGCTTAGGGCTTTCGTATTTTAGCATACAGCAGGTTTAAAGTCAATATTTTGGATATTACAGTTTGTATTTCTGCATTGTTTTCTGCATCGGCATTAAAACATGTGCCGCTATAAAACAGCTTGATATTTCAAGGTTTTTCACGCTTTAGTGTAATGAAAAACAGTTTTCATAATATTAAAATTTAATTTTATATCAAATAGTTATCAACATTTCCAACAGGTTTTTCAACACAAATTTTTACTTGGTATTTAAAGAAAAATCCGAATTTTGTCGTAAATACACTACAGCTGAAAACGAATATAATAACAAAATAGAAACAAATTTTAGTTTACATAATTTATATATTTAAAAGGCCACTATTTGCGAAAGAAACAAATTGGTCACCTGCTACAATAATGTGGTCGGTAAGCCTTATTCCCACTGTACTAAGTGCCAGCTTTATTCTCTGGGTGCTAAGTTCATCTTCCGCAGACGGAAGAGCTATTCCATCCGGATGATTGTGGGCAATTATAACAGAACTCGCCTTACATGCGAGCGCCTGTTCTGCAATTGCTCTTATGCTGATGTTAGTTCCGTTTACCACTCCACGGCTTATCTCTCGGCATGATATCACTCTGCTTTTGCTGTCCAGAAACATGGCGCAGGCAACTTCAACGGTTTCATACGCAAGCTTTGCCATAAAATACCTACCTGCGGCATTTGCTGAGTCAATCACTTCGCCGGCACTGTTTCTCTGCATATAGCGCTTATTCATTTCCGGGACAAGTTTGATGAGAACTGCCGCACTTTCCCCCATGCCATCAACAGTCATCAGCTCATCGATGCTGGCTTCAAGCACTCCCGAATATGAACCGAACCGATTGATCAGCTTATGTGCAAGTTCGTTAGTATCCCGTCTTGGCACAGCATAAAACAGCAGCATTTCGAGCAGATTGTGGTCATCAAACGCTGATGCGCCGACTTCCTTAAACCTGCTTTTAACTCTCTGCCTGTGTCCGTCGTGAACTCCCATGTACTTCCCTCTTAAAGTTCCATATTAGCGTATGCGTTCAAATCGCTTCCTGCGATATTGCCCGCAAGATATTCATAATAGGCCTGACAGCCTATCATTGCGCCGTTATCGCCGCAAAGCTTGAGCGGCGGAACATACAGTTGGCACCCCTCTTTTTCGGCAGCAGCCTTGAAATCTGCGCGGATACGCGAGTTTGCCGCGACACCGCCAGCAACGGCGATTTTTTTATAGCCGAGCTCACGCGCTGCCATCATCGTTCTGGGAACTAAGCTGTCACTTACAGCAGCGGTGAATGATGCAGCCAAGGACGCCCTGTCAAGTTCCTCGCCCTTCTGCTCAGCATTGTGAACGATGTTTATGACCGCAGTCTTAAGCCCCGAGAAGCTCATATCATATGGTGCGCCGTCAATATGAGTTCTTGGAAGAACATATTTCTTGTCGTCTCCCCCCTGAGAGAGAAGATCAATGGGCTTACCTCCGGGATAAGGCAGGCCAAGTACACGCGCAGTTTTATCAAAGCACTCGCCTGCCGCATCATCGCGCGTTGCTCCGATGATCTTAAGATCAGTATAACTGCGAACATCAATAATAAGCGTATTGCCGCCTGATATTGCAAGGCAAAGGAATGGCGGCTCAAGCTCAGGATAAGCTATGTAGTTTGCCGCAACATGGCCTTTAATATGATGAACGGGTATTAGAGGAACATCAAGTGTCAAAGCGACGGACTTTGCAAAGTTAAGTCCTACCAGCAGTGTTCCTATCAGCCCCGGGGCATAGGTCGCCGCAACAGCGTCGATATCCTTTCTTTCTATGCCTGCAGCCTTCAGCGCATGCTCTGCAAGGCGGGATATGACCTCAACGTGGCTTCTTGACGCGATCTCAGGAACGACACCGCCGTAGACTGCGTGAAGGTCAGCCTGGGAGAATATCTGGTCAGTCAGTACTTTTCTGCCGTCCTCAACAACCGCAACCGCGGTTTCATCGCAGGACGATTCAAATGCGAGAATTTTCAATTTGTTTGCCTCATTTCAGAAATGTTGTCATCAGTATAGCATTTTCGGTGGGAGAACTGTAGTAGTTTTTTCTCATACCCACATCAGAAAAGCTATGTTTTTTATAAAGTTCTCTGGCAGGAGAGTTGCTTTCGCGCACCTCGAGAGTTACAAAACTCAATTCCAGCGTTCTTGCGCGATTCAAAAGCTCCTCTATCAGTGCATCTGCAATCCCCATTCTGCGGAATTCGGGGCTTACAGCCACGTTTGATATATATCCCTCGTCAAGGACATACATCATTCCAACATAACCGAGAACTATCCCGTCACTTTCCGCAATGATAAATACGTGCATTTTATCAGGCAGCTGTGCACGCAGCTGTTCATCAGTCCACGGAACGGGAAAGCACATCTTTTCAAGCTCTTTGATCTGAGCTATGTGCTTTTCCTCAATGTCGATAATTTTGAACTGCATCAATGCGCCTCCGCCCAGTTATGTCCGCATTTTGCCTCAGCGGTCAGAGGAATTGAAAGTATGACTGCGTTGTTCATTTCTTCCTCGAGTATTGCTTTTACCTTCTCTGCCTCGTTTTCAGGGCATTCGCATATAAGCTCATCGTGTACCTGCAAAATCAGCTTTGCTTCGGGCAAATCCACCTTGAGTCTGTTATATACGTTAACCATGGCGAGCTTTATAATATCCGCTGCCGTGCCCTGAATGGGCATATTAAGAGCAACGCGTTCACCAAATGAACGGGTATTGAAGTTGGATGATTTAAGCTCAGGCAAGGCACGTCTGCGCTTATACAGAGTGCTTACATACCCCTGCTCTTTCGCGGTTTCAACTATGCTCTTCATATATTCGCGCACGCCGCTGTACTTTTCAAGATATGCGTCCATATATTCTTTTGCTTCGTTGGGAAATACGCCTATATCCTGAGAGAGAGACCATGCGGAAATTCCGTAAACAATGCCGAAGTTAACAGCCTTTGCGCGGCTTCTCTGCAGGCTTGTAACCTCATCTAAGGGTGTATTAAAAACCTGAGAAGCAGTGACTCTGTGTATATCCTCGCCGCTTGTAAACGCCGCCTGCATACGCTCATCACCCGATATGTGCGCAAGAAGCCTCAGCTCAATCTGACTATAATCTGCATCAACAAGCACCTTGCCCGGTGCGGCGATGAACATCTTTCTTATCTGACTTCCGAGTTCTTTTCTTACGGGGATATTCTGAAGATTAGGCTCCGTGCTGGAAAGTCTACCCGTTGCGGTAACTGTCATCTGGAAATTTGTTCTGATTCTGCCGTCTGCTTCGATAAGCTTTAAGAGTCCGTCTGCATAGGTAGACTTGAGCTTTGTCAGCATACGGTAATCCAGAATCATTTCAATTATTGGGTGCTTGCCGCGAAGCTTATCAAGAACATCAGCATTGGTACTCCAGCCAGTTTTTGTCTTTTTGCCCGCAGGAAGCATAAGCTTTTCAAACAGAACCTCTCCGAGCTGTTTGGGCGAATTTATGTTAAATTCTCCGCCCGCAAGCTCCCAAATGCCGTTTCGCAGACTGTCAATTGTACCCGTCAGGCTCTCACCAAACTCGCTGAGTGCCTTTCTGTCTATGAGAAAGCCCTCGTGTTCCATCTGTGCAAGAACCTCACAGAGCGGCATTTCAATATCGTAGAAGAGAGTTTCTATATCAAGTTCTTTTAGCTTAGGCTCCGTTGCAAGCTTTACATTCCATATAGCTTCCGCTCCACTTAATTCAGCACCGCAATAGCGCATCGAAACGCGTTCAAGCGGGTATTCGCTTTCGGTCGCTTCAAGAAGGTATGCTGCAATAGCCGTATCATATATGAAGCCGTCAAGCGGAAGGTTTTCTTCAATTAGCTTTCTCATAAGGTCTTTGACATTATGAGAAACTTTTTTGATATCAGCAGAGAAAACCGCTTTTAAAAGCTTGTCGTAATCTTCGCCGAGCAGTGCCCACTTTGCAACGTAAACGCATTTGCCATCGCAAATATCGAGCTCATCTAAATTATCCTTTTCAAGAACGGCGA
>JAZLGD010000175.1:0-6573 GCA_045616105.1 Oscillospiraceae bacterium
TACAGCTTTTTCTTTGAAATCATCGGATTTTTCGGCGAATGAGCTGAGCTCATCAAGATTTTCGCAAACAACACAGTCATTACACCAGCCGCAGACGGCCTCAACCTCGGGGTGATTGTGCATGCCGATAATTACGACAAATCTGCCGCTGGCCGAAGCATCGCTGACTATCTTATGAATTCTCTTGACCTTAGGGCAGGTCGCGTCATTGATTTCTGCGTTTCTCGCTTCAAGCCTGTCATATATCGCTTTGGCAACACCATGGGATCTGATTATAACTCTCTCACCGTTCGGAAGCTCCTCGGGAGAATTTATAACAGTGAGTCCACGCTGCTCAAAATAAGAAACGACATCATCGTTGTGAATAAGCTGTCCCAAAGAATATGCCGGACCGTCATCAAGAAGCTTTTCGGCCATATCAACTGATCTGCTTACTCCGAAGCAGAAGCCGGCACTTTTGGCAACAATAAGATTTTCCATTATTTCTGCTCCCTGCCGGTTTTTTCGGTTATGAGCTTGCACGCCGCAGCAACACTCTCTTCAAAGCTCATATCGCTTGTGTCAAGAAGCACTGCATCCTCAGCAGGCTTAAGAGGAGCTGTTTTGCGACCTGAATCCTGAGCATCACGCTTTTTCATGTCTTCGAGCACTTCTTCGATGCTTGTATTAATACCCTTTGCAACGAGTTCCTTATAGCGGCGGTTCGCACGCTCCTCTGCGGAGGCAGTAAGGAATATCTTAACATCGGCATCAGGCAGGATAACAGTACCGATATCGCGCCCGTCCATTATTACATCATAACGCCTTGCCATCTGACGCTGCATGTCCATAAGATATTCTCTTACCTCGGGCATTGCGGAAACGTTTGAAGCGCACATAGATATCTCGGGAAGTCTGATATCAGCAGATACGTCCTCTCCGTTAAGATACATTCTCTGTTCGCCTTGCTCATTGTATTTTAGTTCAATATTGAGCTCGGGCAGGATACCGATTATTGAAGGCTTATCCTTGGTATCAATGCCCTTTCTGTGGGCGGCAAGCCCGATCGTTCTGTACAGTGCGCCTGTGTCAACGTAGATAAAGTTAAATTTATTGGCAACGCTTCTTGAAACGGTGCTTTTACCCGCACCGGAGGGGCCGTCAATTGCAACAGAAATCATGTGTTATATAAATACCTTTCAGTAAATTGAATTTGCGGCTGTATAGCCTGTTGACCAGGCAATCTGGAGATTGAATCCTCCCGTATACGCATCCAGGTCAAGCACTTCACCTGCAAAATGCAAGCCGCTTACGAGCTTGGACTCCATAGTTCGGGGGTTTATTTCCTTGAGGCATACACCGCCGGCGGTTACAATCGCCTCCTCAATGGGACGGGGACCGATGACCGACACCGGAAACGCCTTAAAAAGCTTCAGCAGCGCATGGCGTTGTTCTCTGGTTATGGAATTGACCTTCGTCTCAGGAGGAATGCCCGAGAGTTTTACCAGAACGGGCACCATTGTTCTGCCGGCAAGGTCTCCGAGCGCATTTGCGAAATCGCGATTTGCGTACTTTTCAAAATCGCGCAGAATTCTTGCATCCAGCTTCTTTTCGTCAAGCGCGGGCTTTAAGTCGATTTCGAGTCTGTACTTCGCCCTTCCGAAATTGCGCATATGCGAGCTGGCGGACAGCACCAGCGGACCGCTGACACCGAAATGAGTAAAAAGCATTTCACCAAGCTCTTTGTATATCAGCTTATCATCCTCATAGGCAGACAATGTAACGTTTTTCAGAGAAAATCCCTGCATCTCCGCGCAGTAATCATCTTCACTTTCAAGAGGAACAAGAGACGGGCGGCGCTCACTTACAGTATGTCCGAGTTCCTGTGCCATACGATATCCGTCACCGGTCGAACCTGTAAGCGGATATGAAAGGCCACCCGTGCATATCACCGCCGCACGGCAGTTAATTATTCCTGCGCTTGTTTCAACGCCGCAAACGGCACCTTCCTCAGTTATAATATGCAGTGCTTTGGCATGTTCCCAGTGAACGCCGTTTTGCTTCATGTATTTTTCAAACGCTCTGACTACATCAAGAGCGGTATCCGAAATGGGGAAAACACGGTTTCCCCTCTCAGTTTTAAGCGGAAGTCCCAGATTTTCAAAAAAATCCATTGTATCAGCGGGAGATAATCTGTTCAACGCGCTGTACAGGAATCTGCCGTCACCGGGTATATTGGCCATAAACTGTTTGATATCACAATTATTTGTAACATTACAGCGACCCTTTCCCGTTATTCTGACCTTTCGACCAAGAAGTTTATTCGGCTCAATAAGCACTACGTCAAGTCCTCTTTCGGCTACAACGGAGCTGCACATCATGCCTGCCGCTCCCCCGCCGATTACAACAACATCAGTAACATTAGTGCTGAGGCTGCTCATATACTTCATGCTCCATCCAAAGATTTTCAAGTCGCGTAAAGGTGTCGGAGATGACATCCTTATTTCTTCTCGCAACCGCAATAATCATTGCGTTAATAAGACTCATGGGTGCGACAAGGGAGTCGATAAACGAAACCATTTCGCTCTTTGCGAACATGCTGACATCGGCAATTGATGCAAGAGGTGATGCCTTGCTGTCGGTAATGGCTATTACCTTGGCCCCCATTTTCTTTGCAAACTGCATAGCGTCAACAGTATGGCTCGAATAGCGCGGGTAGCTGATACCTAAAAACAGGTCGCCTTCCCCTATTCTTATTATCTGTTCATGTATCTCGCTTGCGGCAGTATTGTTGATAACTCGGACATTATCACGAAGGAGATTAAGATACTGGCCCATGAAAGAGGCAAGCGCCGTTGACGTTCGCATTCCGACAATATAGACATTCTTCGCTTCGACTATAGCGTTTACTGCCGCATCAAAGCTGTCTCTGTCAAGCGCTTCAAGAGAGGCCTGAAGATTCTGCATATCGCTGGTTATGACAGATTTGATAATCTCCTTATCGTCAATTCTGTCCTTTGCGACCTCAATACGCTGAACAGATGTCAGGCGGTTACGGATCATTTCCTGCAATGCCTTGCGCATGGCGGGATAGCCGTCATAGCCCAAATCAGCCGCGAAGCGTACAACTGTAGACTCGCTGACACCGACAATCTTGCCGAGCTTACCCGCGGTCATAAAAGCAGCCTTATCATAATTATCAAGTATAAACTTTGAAATTGCGCGCTGACCTTTCGAAAAAGACTTTAACTCTTCACTGAGTCTTGTAAGCAGATCGCTTTCCATTCAGTCATCTCCTCAAATTTCTTTTATGTCATTTTACTATTTTAATCAATAAATTACAAGACAAAAACGCAATTGCAAAGCCCCAAACTTGCATTTTTTGCAGATTCAGGGCTTGAATTCCAAATTGTTGAGGCTTAGCTTGATTGAATTTCTTGCAATTCTTCTTCCGTCAGATATCTCCACTTCCCCGGTTTCAGGTCACCGAGTTCGAGATTTCCTTCGCTTATTCTCTTGAGTCGCGTAAGCTTAAGCTTTGCAATTTCGCACATTTTTCTTATCTGTCGATTTCTGCCCTCGTGAATTGTTATCGAGAGCAAAGTATAGTTTCGTTCTCTTTTTATGACGGAAATATCTGCGGGTTTTATGACGTATCCGTCAATGTCGAGAGGGCTGCGCAGTATGTTTAACGCATCATCGCTGCACTCACCGCCTATCCACGCATGATAGGTTTTATTAACCTCTTTCGAGGGGTGCATTAGTCGGTTTGCAAAGTCTCCGTCGTCCGTCATTATTAAGAGCCCTTCAGAATACATATCGAGTCTGCCAACGGGATAAACCTTCGCATTAACATCACTTACAAGCTCAGCAACGCAAGCTCGACCCTTTTCGTCGCTCATTGTTGTTACGTATCCCTTCGGTTTATTGAGCATTATATATGTATGGCCTGACGGCATTATAATTCTTTTACCGTCAACCGTAATCTCGTCAATTTCCGTATCTGCGCTGTCACCCAGGCTGGCAGTAACTCCGTTTACGGAAACACGTCCCGCTTTTATAAGTTCCTCTCCAGCTCGGCGTGATGCCACACCCGCAGCGGACATGATTTTTTGTAGGCGTTCTTTCATATCAATTATCCTTAATATAGTAAGGCTTTACAAAGTGGCTGACCATGTGGCCGACCCGCTCCCAAAAGCTAAGCTGCCGGGATTCTTCCTTATAGACGCTATCAGTATAAACCAAGTTTTCCTCGACCGCAAGCTCTCCGTTTACATACACCTTCATTACCCCGACTTTTTCACCCTTAATGCCGCCTGCAAAAACAAGTCGCGGTATCTCGAATCGTGCTTTAACTATATCTTCTTTGTTATTCAGGATAACTATATCATTCTCAGGTGCAATGAGTGTGCTGCACTTTTTTCCGGATATTATAGGAATATCGATTGGAAAATCGTCATGGCGAAAGCTGGTTACTTTATAGTTTTCAAAGCCGAAATCATATAGCTTTGCATGGTCGTCCCAATCGTCCGGAGCACCGAGAGTTACACACACAAGCTTCATTCCGTTGCGTTCTGCACATGAAACAAGTGTTCTTCCAGCAGTCTCGGTAAATCCGGTCTTGCCGCCTATACAGCCATTATAAGTCCAAAGGAGTTTATTATGGTTCACAAATGTAAGCTTACCTATATCCGCGCTCTTACAGGATACTATTTCACAAAAGCTCGAATTTTTCATGCAATAGGACATTAAAACCGCCATATCGCGTGATGTTGAGTAATGTCCTTCTTCATCCAATCCGTGTGGATTCCTGAAAGCACTGTTTGACATACCAAGCTCTGCTGCTTTTTTATTCATTAACTCTGCAAATGACTCTGTGTCTCCTGACACAAATTGTGCCAGCGCAAGCGCCGCATCATTACCGGATGCAAGCATCATGCCGAGCAGGAGCTCTCTGACTGTGTATTTTTTTCCTGCCTCAAGGTACATGCTTGAGCCTTCGATATTGCAGCATTCAGACGGTATTTTAATTTTGGCGTTCAGATCCTTGCAGTTTTCAATAACAAGAATCGCCGTCATAATCTTTGTTATACTTGCTATATTCATTTTTTCATCCGCGTTCTTCTCATAAAGGACATCTCCGGTATCGGCGCAGACAAGTATCGAGCTTTTGGCTGAGATATCAGGTTCATCAGCAAACGCGGGAATACAAAGAGAAAATATGCAGGATAGTGTAATCA
Source organism: Oscillospiraceae bacterium (assembly GCA_045616105.1). Classification (GTDB taxonomy): domain Bacteria; phylum Bacillota; class Clostridia; order Oscillospirales; family Oscillospiraceae; genus F23-B02. The sequence goes on from JAZLGD010000175.1 coordinate 5,220, forward strand.
AATAAGTAATCAGTTTTTTCATAAAATTAGCACCACCTTTAAAAGGTAGTGCTTATTATGGCTTAAAATTCGATTATTTAACCGTGTTATCTATTATGGATTCAAATTTATCCATTATCTGCGGCGCCAGATCAAGAATTCTGTCAAGGCTGGTCTGCGCGGGAGGCTCAATATTAAGCATTCTGACGCTGCCCTCTTTTATCACAAGAAAGCCTATCGGATCAATCTTTGCGCCGGCTGCAGTGCCGCCGCCGAAGTTTGAGCTTTTATCTCTTCCCTCGCCGCCACCGCCGCCGAATCCAAAGCTCAGCTTTGAAACAGGTACAAGAGTTACTCCATCAGAGGTGACTATCGGCTGTCCGACAATTTTATTTACTTCCACCATGTTTTTTATGTCAGACATTGTAGTCTGCATCATATCACTGAGTTTATTTTCCATGAATGACCTTTCTGTTAATATAAACCTTTATAACTGCCAGACCTAAACTGTCAGATGATAAAAAGAGCCTGTAAAGCCTTGTGGTTACTGAGGCATAAAACTCAAGAACACTTTTGCTTTTATCAAAATCCGTTCTTATTACTATATCCTCGTTTTTTGCCCAGACAAAGGGATAAACAGAGCTTGCAAGAACATATGCCTTGTTGTAATTGCTTACTGCTCTGTATGGGTCAGGTCCCGCTGAAATATAATGCAGCTTCAGCGTTGAAAGCTCCATCTTTCCGATTAATTTCAGTGCCGGTTTTATTATATCCTGCCATTCGGAAAAAGATAACTTCTGTTTCTTTTTATTTTTCCCCGATAAAGAATTATCCTGCTTTTTCTTAGGCAAAAGCTTAATAAGCTTCTGCCACAACCTCAGGCAGACTCTCAGTCCGTCAGCATCGAACGATACATCCACGCCGACGGGTATAAGTAGTGACAGGGCCAGAAAAGCAGGAATAATTAAATATGGGAGCATTCAATCACTTGATTTCTTCAATCTGCATTTGATTTGCACCGACGGTATTGAGCTTTTCGATAGCATCCTCAAGCTTCTTGACACCATCATTAGAGCTGATGTCAGGCAGCTCGGGCAGCTCTTCAAGCTCGCTTATGCCCATTGTTCGAAGGAACACATCGGTAGTTCTCAAAAGCGACGGTCTTCCCGGAACTTCGAGCCTTCCGCATTTCTCAATAAGACCTCGGTCAAGCAGTACACCGACGGTATAGGAGCTGTCAACGCCGCGAACCTGATCAATGTATGCGCGCGTTACGGGCTGGAAGTATGCGACAACCGCAAGCGTCTCCAATGCAGGCTGTGAAAGCATGGGTGGCTTTCTCTGCTCCAGCACCTTACTTATTATCATAGCATGT
>JAZLGD010000176.1:0-3797 GCA_045616105.1 Oscillospiraceae bacterium
CTTGAAGACAGAATAGTAAAAACAGGGATAGCATCGAGAGAAAACGGATGCACATGTCCGAGAGAAGCGCCCATATGTGTCTGCGGATTTGTGCAGACCTTAAAGAGCGTATACAGAAAACCGATAGTGCCGGGTGAGGAAGAGCTGGAATTTAACCCCCGCTCAAGAAGCGCAAAGCTTCGCGTAGCCGAGAGGGTGTAAGGAAGGTTTAACCATGTCTCGATTAAGGTCAGTAAGAAAAAGCAAAGTACTTTTTGTTTCGCTCTCCGTGTTGACTGCGTTGATTGTAACGGCAGGACTTTTCGTCAAAGTCGAGCTGACAAAAGCAATTGACGAAAACGCGGTACTGAAGCAGGAGTTATCAGACCTTAATGAGGCAAATGCGCGGCTTGAAATTGAGTACGAATCCCTCATAGATCTATCCGAACTTGAGGAATACGCAAAAACCTCCCTCGGTATGCAAAAGCCCGAGAGCGAGAGAATAATACAGATTGACGTTGAGGTTCAGGACAAAGCGGAAATCTTAAAAGACAGCGCAAAGACTGAGACAGACAAATTGGTAAGCTCAATAATGGAATATTTAAGCGAACTTAAATGTAAGTTTAATTAAAGCTTAAATAATAAAAGGAGCTGCCATGCAAAAGTCGAATAAGCCCGAAGTAAAAAGGGCGCCTAACCGTACAATGCTTCGCCGCACATTGTTTTTGATGATAGTGTGCGGCATAGTTGCTTTTTCAGTGCTGGCTATACGGCTGTATAAGCTGCAGATAATAGACCATGATTTCTATGAGGACATGGCAATAAGCCAGCAACTGAGAGAAACAAGCACCTCCGCCTCCCGTGGCACGATATATGACCGTAATATGAATGTGCTTGCCATGAGTGCTGATGTTGAAAATGTTTACCTCAGCCCTGCGGAGATTGAGAAATACGGAGAAGACATTGATTTAATTGCCGATAATCTCTCGGAGATTCTGGATATAGACAGGGAAGAGATAGTAGAAAAAGCAAAGACAAAAGGCTCGTGGTATGTAACCGTTGCAAGAAAAATTGAGCCCGATGTTGCCGATAAAATCAGGCAGTTTAAAAATGAGTACCAGTTAAAAGGTGTTCGCCTTGAAAGTGACACAAAGCGCTACTATCCCAATTCGTCCCTTGCCTGCCATGTAATCGGCTTTGTGGGAACGGATAACTGCGGCCTCAACGGAGTTGAAGCGCAGTACGATAAATTTCTTGCGGGAGTTGACGGTACATATAAACGCGCAACCAATGCCTACGGCACGGATATGCTGCTGACCAGATTTGAAGGCTTTGAGGGCGCGGAAAACGGTTGTAACGTCGTTACAACCATTGATTCAACCATTCAGTACTACATCGAAAAGAGCCTTTATCAGGCAATCGAGGATTATGATATCCGAAACGGCGCAGGCGCAATCGCAATGGACGTAAATACGGGCAAGATCCTTGCAATGGCATCCATCGGCGGCTACGACCTTAATAATTTCCTCGATGTCAGCGATGATGCCCAAAGCATTATAGACTCAGCACCCACAAAAGAAGAACGCGAAAAACGCCTTGCCGATGCCCAGCAGCTCCAGTGGAGAAATAAAACCCTTTCCGATACTTATGAGCCGGGCTCGACATTTAAAATAATAACCCTGTCCATGGCGCTGGAAGAGGGAGTTGTCAATTTGGATGACAGCTTTTTCTGCGGCGGTGCGGTGCAGGTAAAAGGCAGAACAAACCCCGTAAAGTGCTGGAAAACCGAGGGCCACGGTTCGCAGACGCTTACGCAGGCCGTACAGCATTCATGTAATGTTGCTTTTGTAAATATCGGTATGCGCGTAGGCGCGGATACATTTTATAAATACTGCGATGCCTTCGGCTTCCTGAGCCTGACCGATGACAGCTCAGAACAGCTGACAGCCACAACGGGCATAGACCTCGGTGGCGAAAGCGGCAGCATATGGTGGAGCAAAGATACGTTTTGCAGCGAAAAGAATTTATCGCAGCTTGCGGCAGCCTCCTTCGGCCAGACATTTACCATAACTCCGCTCCAGCTTATAACTGCGGTCAGCGCCTGCGTAAACGGAGGCAAGCTTATGCAGCCATATGTTGTGCAGAGTGCACTTGATTCTGACGCCAATTGCGTTTATAATCGAGAACCGAAGGTTGTTCATAGAGTCATCAGCGAAGAAACAAGTAAAACCGTATGCTCAATACTTGAACAGGTAGTCGGTGATCCCAAAGACGGAACGGGTAAAAACGCAGCGGTTGCCGGATACCGTATTGGCGGCAAAACCGGCACAAGCGAAAAAGTAAGCCTTGAGGCAACAACCGGTCAGAAAGAATATATCGTTTCTTTCATCGGCTTTGCGCCTGCGGATGATCCGCAGATTGCAATACTTGTTATGCTTGATTCCCCGAGTAACGAATCGGGTATCTATATAAGCGGAGGCCAGATGGCAGCCCCCGTTGTCGGAAAAATGTTCTCCGACGTTCTGCCGTATGTGGGCATTGAACCGGAATTCACCGAAGATGAAATGAAAACAATCGACAGAGCCGTGCCGGATACGGTCGGCCTCAGCCTTGACGAAGCAGAAGAAAAGCTTCATGACGATGGCTTTGAGATAAGACTTCTCGGTAACGGAAGCACCGTAACAGATCAGCTTCCTGCTTCAGGTGCCGTAATCGCCGAGGGAAGCACGGTTATAATCTATGCGGATAAAGCGCCGTCAACCGAAGCGGAAACAATGCCCGATATATCCGGTATGAGCTACGCCGAGGCAAATGAAGTGCTTAGTACTTACGGATTATTCATCCGTTCAAGTTCACTTATACCCGATCCGGACGGACTTAAGATTTCGGCTCAGAGCATAAAGCGCGGAAGCCCGGTTAAGCCCGGAACGGTTATCGAGGTAACGCTTCTTACGAGTGACAAGAGTATGCTCGGAAGATACTGAAAGATAAGGAGATAAAAATGAAGCTTTCGGAAATCCTTAAGAATATAGACCTACTCGAGGTTCACGCAGACCTTGACTGTGATATAAGCGGCATAAGCTACGATTCACGCACAACTAAAGAGGGCGACTTGTTTATCGCAATAGTTGGCTTTGAATCGGACGGTCATAAATATATCCCCATGGCAAAGGAAAAGGGGGCAGGCGTCGTAGTCTGCGAAAGAGCACCCGAGTGTGATATCCCTTATGTTCTGGTTTCCGACAGCCGCCTTGCTCTCGCACTTGCAAGCTGCGAGCTTTTCGGCAATCCGTCTCACGAAATGACGGTTATCGGCATTACGGGAACAAACGGCAAGACCACAACCACATATCTTTTAAAGCACATGCTTGAAAACAAGCTCAATGCAAAAGTCGGACTTGTCGGCACAAACGGAAACATGATAGGCGATGAGTTCATTCATTCCGAGAGAACGACTCCGGAAAGCTATGAGCTTCAGAAGCTTTTCCGCGAAATGGCGGATGCTGGCTGCACCCATGTTGTTATGGAGGTTTCATCCCATTCTCTGTACTTAAACAGAGTTGCAGGCATTAAGTTCAAGGTCGGTGTTTTCTCGAACCTCACTCAGGATCATCTCGATTTCCATGAAACGATGGAGAATTATGCCGCGGCAAAGGCAATGCTGTTCAATATGTGCGAGGTCGGCTGCTTCAATCTTGATGACAAATGGGTTAGCGCGATGACCGAAAACGCAAGCTGCCGCATAATGACATATTCCGCCGAGAAAAACGAGGCAGACCTTGTTGCGAAGGATATACGCCTTTCCGCATCAGGCGTTA